>NZ_JBHVIV010000016.1:0-43629 GCF_042799475.1 Kitasatospora sp. NPDC057692
GGGGGGGGGGGGGGGGGGGGGGGGGGGGGGGGGCGGGGGGGGGGGGCGGGGGCGGGGGGGGGGGCCCGGGACGGGGGGGGGGCCGACTCCCGCCTCCACTGCGGTCGGTCGTGGTGGTTGCCCGCTTGCCGGGGCGGATGGTCTGTAGACCGGTCTACATATTCGCGCTGGCGGCGGGGCGGGTGAGGAGGAAGGCGTCGAACTCGGCGCCGTACCAGCGGGCGGTGCGGCCCAGGGGCGTCATGCCGAGGCGGTGGCAGACGGCGGCGGAGCGGGTGTTGCCGGGGCGGACGACGGCGTGGATCCCGGTGAGGCCGTCGGCGAAGCCCTTGGCGAGGGCGCCGCGGGCGGCCTCGGTGGCGTAGCCGTGGCCCCAGGAGTCGGGGTGGAGGTGCCAGCCGACCTCGACCTCGCCGGCGCCGCCGCCGTCCTCGTCCGGCAGCGGCAGCAGCATCACCGAGCCGACCACCACCCCGCTGTCCCGCCGCTCCAGCGCCCAGACGCCGTACCGGGGGTCGGCCGAACGCCCCCGCCACCGGTCGATCATGGCCGGTACCTCGGCGGGCGACTCCAGCGCCCGCGGCGTGGCGCCCAGCCACCGCGCGACCTCCCAGCGCGAGTAGAGGTCGTACGCGCGCTCGGCGTCGCTGTGCTCCCAGAGGCGGGCGGTCAGTCGGTCGGTGCTGAACAACGCTGCTCCTCGAACGGTGGTGCCGTGGTCGGCGCGGGGTCAGTCGTCCTGCGGCTGGCTGGTGCGCCCGGACCAGCGGGGCTCCCAGTGGGCCCAGGACCGTTCCCAGGTGCGGTCCGCCCGCCGGTCGAGGAAGCGTAGCCGCAGCGCCAGCACGCCGCCGAGCAGCGCGGTCAGCGTGGCCGAGCCGGCCAGACCGACGCAGACCGCGCCGACCGCCAGTCCGGCCCGGGTGGCCGGGGCGGTGGCCGGCCGGCCGTCGTCGTCGACCCACAGGACGATGGTCGACCCGTTCGCCGTGCTGCGCGGGGCCTCGACGGTGCCGGTGCGGGCGAGGCCCTCCGGGGTGGTCCAGGAGACCGAGGTGTCGGTCCGCTTCTGGTAGCCGCCGCTCCAGCGGCCGGCCCCGGTCTCCTCGGTGCGGAGCTTGCCGAGGACGAGCGCCTCGGTGCGGTGCAGACGGCCGCGTTCGGACTCGGCGGTGCGCCCGGCGGCGCGGTAGCCGAGGACGGCGGCGGTGACGACGCCGGCCAGGCCGACGACCAGGGCGAGCCCCGCGACGAGCCAGGCCCGGCTGCGGGACCGGTCGACGGGGCGGGCGAGCGGTTCGCGGCGCTGGACGGTCCGGCGGCGGCCGAGCGCGCGGCGCAGGTTGCGGCCGGCCCGCCGGGGGAGGGACGCGGTCCGGGCCGAGCGGGGTGAGCTGGACACGATGCGTGCTCCTCACGGCTGTTGGCGTGGGTTCGGCCCCGTCGAGTCCCAATCTCTCCCGGCACCGGCCCCTCGCACAAGAGCCGGGTGGTCCCGCGCGCCGGCCGGGAGGCGGGCCCAAAGCCCCTGACCGCGTCGCGGGACCGGGACGTTCGGCCCTCGGCGGGCCGGGGGTGCAGCGGGCAGGCTGGGCCCTGGCCGCGTTCTCGTGCCGGGGACGCGGAGGTCCGGCCTGCTGTGGGGGCTCGCCGGGCCGCCGTGCAGAGCGGAGGACGGGTTGGGGCCGTCCTCCGCTCGCCGCCTTTCCGCATCCTCGATCGACATCGCGTTTCACCAGGTCAGGGCCGTATCCTCGCCAGCTATACACTCGATGTATACCTCTGGTGTATGGTCCTCTCATGAGTGTTCCCCTGACCCTTCTCGGGCTGCTGGAGCGGGAGCCGAGCCACGGCTACGACCTCAAGCGCGACTACGACACCTTCTTCGGCCGCGGCAAACCCCTGCCGTACGGTCAGGTCTACGCCACCCTCGGCAGGCTGGCGCGCGACGGGAAGGTCGTCCCCGGCGAGGCCGAGCCCGGCGACGGGCCCGAGCGCAAGCGCTACGTCATCACCGAGGCCGGCGTGACCGAGTTCGAGCACTGGCTCGCGGAGCCGGTCGCGCCCGAACCCACCCTGCAGTCCGTGCTGTTCACCAAGGTCGTGCTGGCCCTGCTGCTCGGCCGTGACGCCGAGGCCTACCTCGACACCCAGCGCGCCGCCCACCTGCGGCGGATGCGCGAGCTCACCGAGCTGCGCCGCACCGGCCCGCTGGTCGACGCCCTGCTCGCCGACCACGGCCTCTTCCACCTGGAGGCGGACCTGCGGTGGATCGACCTGACCACCGCCCGCCTGGACGCCCTGGCCGCGGAGGTGCGCGCATGACCCCCCTGATCGAGGCCCGCGACGTCGAACTCTCCTTCGGCGAGACCCCGGCGCTGCGCGGCGCGAGCCTGGCCGCCGAGGCCGGCGAGGTGCTCGCCGTGATGGGCGCCAGCGGCTCCGGCAAGTCCACCCTGCTGCACTGCCTGGCCGGCATCCTCGTCCCCGACGCGGGCGAGGTGCTCTTCGACGGGCAGCGGATCGACACCCTCGACGAGAACCGGCGCAGCGCCTTACGGCGGGACCGCTTCGGCTTCGTGTTCCAGTTCGGCCAGCTCGTCCCGGAACTGACGGCCGAGGAGAACGTCGCCCTGCCGCTGCTGCTCTCCGGCGTCCGCCGGTCCGCCGCCCTCGCCGACGCCCGCCCGTGGTTCGCCCAGCTCGGCCTCGACGGCCTGGAGCGCCGCCGCTCCGGTGAGCTGTCGGGCGGTCAGGCCCAGCGGGTCGCGCTCGCCCGGGGCCTGGTGACCCGCCCCCGGGTGCTGTTCGCCGACGAGCCCACCGGCGCGCTGGACTCGCTCACCGGCGAGCAGGTGATGGCCCTGATGGTCTCGGCGGCCCGTGAGCAGGGCACCACCGTCGTCCTGGTCACCCATGAGCCCCGGGTCGCCGCCTACGCCGACCGCGAGGCGATCGTCCGCGACGGACGGGCCCGCTCGCTCTCGGCCGGCCTCGCGCCCGGCGGCGCGGCGACGGGGCGGGTGGCCCCGTGATCGCCTTCGCCCTGCGTCTCGCCGTGAGCGGCGGCCGGCAGGCCGTCGCCCGGCTGCTCACCATCGCCGCCGCCGCGGCCGTCGGCGTCGGCCTGCTGCTCTCCACGATCGCCGCCGTGAACGCCGTCGGCGCCACCAACGAACGGATGCTCTGGGCCAACTCCGGCGCGGCGAGCCGCACCGGGACCGCCGACGTCGACCCGCTCTGGTGGCGAGAACACGGCCCCGAGTTCTACGACGGCAAGCGCCTGCTGTACATCGAGGTCGCCGCCACCGGGCCGACCTCGCCGGTCCCGCCGGGCCTGGCGAAGCTGCCCGCGGCGGGCGAGTACTACGCCTCGCCCGCCCTCGCCGAGCTGATCCGGGAACAGCCCGCCGACCAACTGGCCGACCGCTTCCCCGGCCGGCCGGTCGGGGAGATCGGCGACGAGGCGATCGCCTCCCCGGACTCCCTGGTGCTGCTCGTCGGCCAGGATCCGGCGGCCCTCGCGGCCCGGCCGGGGGCCCGTCAGATCACCACCATCGCCACCGCCCTCCCGCCGGACTGCCGGGCCGACTGCCCGGCCACCGGCACCCGCGGCGACGCCATGACCCTGATCCTCTCGGTGGTCGCCGGGGCGCTGCTCTTCCCCGTGGTGATCTTCATCGGCACCGCCACCCGGCTCTCCGCCGCCACCCGTGAGCAGCGCTACGCCGCGATGCGCCTGGTCGGGGCGACGCCCCGGCAGATCACCCTGATCGCGGCCGCCGAGTCCACCCTGGCCGCCGTCGCCGGCACCGTCCTCGGCTTCGGGCTCCACCTGCTGCTGCGCCCGCTGGTGGCGACCGTCCCGTTCACCGGGGAGCGCTTCTTCGTCGAGGACCTCACCCTCGCCGTGCCGCAGGCCCTGGCCGTGCTGCTCGGCGTCCCGGTGGCCGCGGCGGTGGCCGCCCGGCTGGCGCTGCGCCGGGTGACCGTCTCCCCGCTCGGCGTCAGCCGCCGGGTCACCCCGAGGCCGCCGTCGGCCTGGCGGGTGGCGCCGCTGCTGGCCGGGCTCGCCGAGCTCGCCTGGTTCGTCGGCCGCCGCCCGGACACCACCAACGGGCAGACCGCCGCCTACCTGACCGGCTTCCTGGTGGTCATGCTCGGCCTGGTGGTGGCCGGCCCCTGGCTGACCATGGCGGCCGCCCGCGCGGTCGCCGCCCGGACCGGCCGCCCGGCCACCCTGATCGCCGTGCGGCGGCTCGCCGACGACCCGAGGGCGGGGTTCCGCTCGGTGGCGGGCCTGGTCCTGGCGCTGTTCGTCACCACCGCGACGGTCGCCATCATCGGCACCATCGACACCAACCGGGGCGCGCTCAGCGGCGACCCGCAGACCCGGGCCGCGGTGTCGCACGGCGCCCCGGCCGACGGTCCGCCGATGACCGCCGCCGTCCCCGACCGGGTCCTGGCCGGCCTGCGGGCCGACCCCGGCTTCCGGGGCCTCGCGATCGCCCGCGCCAACCCGGACGGCCTGGCCCGCGACCCGTCCCTGCCGCCCGGATGGCCGGCGCCCCTACTGGCGCTCTGCTCGGACCTCGCGCAGGTCCCGGTGGTCGGCCACTGCGCCCCCGGCGCCGAGGTGGCGGCCGTCGACCCGTTCGGATTCCTGGACCTCCAGTCGCAGGACGCCGTCCAGTGGCCGACCGCGCCGATCACCGCCGAGGCGGCCGCCCGGCTGCCGGCGCAGTCGCTCTACGTGACGACGGACGGCACGACGGCGGCGAAGGAACGGGTGCGTACCCTGCTCAGCCGGTCCTTCCCGGACCAGCACGCCCGGATGGTCCAGGACTGGGGCTCCGCGCAGCAGCAGATGCTCGCCGGCTGGCGGCAGCTGGCCGACGTCGTCCTGCTCACCACCCTGCCGATCGCCGGCTGCAGCCTCGCGGTCAGCGTGGTCGCCGGCCTCTCCGACCGGCGCCGGCCGTTCGCGATGCTCCGGCTGACCGGGGCGCCGCTGGGCCTGCTGCGGTGGGTGATCGCCCTGGAGAGCGCGCTGCCGCTGCTGGTGGTGGCGGCGATCGCCACCGGCACGGGCTTCGGCGCGGCGGCGATGTTCCTCAAATCGCAGATGGACTACGACCTGGTCGCGCCGGGCGCGGTGTACTTCGCGCTGGTGCTGCTCGGGCTCGCGGTGTCGCTCGGGATCATCGCCTCCACGCTGCCGCTGCTGAAGCGGATCACCGGCCCCGAGGCGGCCCGCAACGGCTGACCCCCCGAGGCCGACGACGGCCCTGCCGCGCGAACCCCGCCCCCGGATCCGGAGGCGGGGTTCGCGCACGTCCGGCCCGAATACCGGTGAATTCCGTTTGTGTGCACGAAGCCTGACCGAACGTCATTCCCCCGTCCGTTCCGGAGCGGACATGTCGCGTTGAAAAAGGCTTCCGAAAGGTGTGTGACATGTGCAATGGTACTGCTCACCTCCCCACCGTGCGACGGACCAGCACGCAACCCCCGTCGCCATCGGTCCTCACCCCCCCCACCCGGCCGTACCCCAATGCGGCCGACCCAGGCCCGGAGGCCCCCACGTGAGTACCGTGCGCCTGTTGCGACTCCCGCAACTGGCAAGACTTCTTCTGCTCGTCCTTTCCTGTGCCCTGACGATCGGCCTGTTCGCCCCGCGGAGCCAGGCCGCTCCCGTCGTCCCGAGCCCCGCGGCCACTCCCGCGACCGACCGCGGCGACCTCCCGCCGCCCGGCGCCGACAGCGAGCTCGCGTCGTCGGCGCACCGCCACGACGCGGCGACGAGCCCGAAGGACACCGCCCCCGAGCGGCTCGCCTTCCAGGACTCCGCCGTCGCGCCGGCCAAGGCCCCCGCGCCCTCCGCCAAGGCCTTCGGCCTGGGCGCGGAGGCGGCGGACACGGAGGCCGCCGACGCCGCCGCCTGCAACCCGGCGTCCTTCGCCCGGACCGGCGCGGCCCTGGTCCGCCTCGTCAAGGCGGCCAGTTACGACTGCGTCGACGGGCTGTTCCGGATCCCGACCGAGTACGCGGCCGGCGCCTTCGGCGAGTCCCAGATGCTCACCGTGATCGAGGCGCTGCGCGAGAGCGCCCGCACCTACCAGGGCAACGACAGCGACCACATCTCGCAGCTGATGTACTACGTGCAGGCCGGCTACTCGGTGCAGTGGACCAAGGCGGACGTCGTCGGCTCGTACGACAGGCTCCCGGCCAAGATCAGCGAGGCCGTCCACACCTTCTTCGCCAACCCCCGCTCGCTCGACCCCACCACGGCCAACGCCGTCCCGCTGGAGCGCGCCGCCGTGCTGGCCGACGTGCCCCGCACGCCCGGTGACTACGTCGACGTCGTCAAGCAGATCCTGAACGCCTACCAGCCGGAGGCCTGGGACCAGGCCAACCTGCTGCGGGCGGTCAACCCGGTCACCCTGGTGCTGTACCGGGGCGTCAACTCCGGGGACCCGGACTTCCGGAAGGCCGTCGTGGCCGATCCGGGCGTCGTCGACGCGCTGAACGGCTTCATCCTCCGCGCCAAGGGCCACCTGCTGGACCGCGACCGCAACAACTCCCTCACCCTCAACAACGCGATCGACGAGCTGACCCGGCTGCAGGCCATCGCGGAGGTCGCCCCGCGCTCCCGCGCGGCGGTGAAGAACCTGGTCGACACCTCCGGCGGCATCACCGGGCCGAACTGGCCCCAGCGCGCCTCCGCGGTGGCCTCCATCCAGAAGTTCGACCAGGCCAACTGCGGCTACTACGGCACCTGCGACGACCCGCAGCGCTTCAAGGACGCCTACCTGCCGGTCCGGCACACCTGCAGCCCGACCCTGCGCATCCTCGGCCAGGACCTGACCGCGGCCCAGCTGGCCACGGCCTGCACCAGCCTGAACGGCCAGGACGTCTTCTTCCACGGCGTGTCCCGGGACAAGGGCCCCGTCGCGGACGACAACAACGCGGCCCTGGAGGTCGTCGCCTTCGACTCCGACGTCCAGTACGTCGCGCTCGGCCGGGCGATCTTCAGCACCGACACCAACAACGGCGGCATCTACCTGGAGGGCGAGCCCTCCAGGGCCGGCAACCAGGCCCGCTTCCTCGCCTACGAGGAACCGTCGCGGTCCGGGGGCTACGAGATCCGCAACCTCAACCACGAGTACACCCACTACCTCGACGCCCGCTTCAACCTCTGGGGCAACTTCGACCAGGGCGGGTCCGGCAAGCTGGTCTGGTGGACCGAGGGTCTCGCCGAGGTCGTCGCCACCTCCTACCAGAAGCTGGTCAACCAGGCCGCCATCGACTCGGCGGCCCGGCACAGCTACCGGCTGAGCGAGCTCTTCGACACCGCCTACGGCGACCAGGACCGCGTCTACCGCTGGGGCTACCTGGCCGTCCGCTACATGCTGGAGCAGCACCGCTCCGACGTGGACGCGCTGCTCGCCAAGTGGCGCGCCGGCGACTGGGCGGGCTCCCGCGCCCTCACGACCGCCATCGGCACCCGCTACGACGCCGACTTCGACGGCTGGCTCAGCCGCTGCGCCGCCGGCGCCTGTGCGGTCGTCCCGGAGTTCCCGCAGTTCAAGGCCTGCGAGAGCGGTGACACCCGCCAGCTCGACAAGAACTGCGTGCGCACCGGCGTCTCGGCGACCGCCGGCAACTACGCGCACTTCTACATCAACGTGCCGGCCGGCACCAAGCAGATCAAGGTGACCAGCAGCGGGGGCACCGGCAACGCCGACCTCTACTACCACTGGGGCACCTGGGCGTACACCAACGCGTACGTCACGCGGTCGGCCGGGCCGGACAACTCCGAGACCCTGACCATCACCAACCCGCCCGCCGGTTACGTGTTCTTCAGCCTGTACGCCCAGCAGGACTTCAAGGGCGTCACCGTCACCAGCGAGTTCTGACCGGAGCACCGACGGCGGATCCGGCAGCGGTTCCGGCAGCGGTTCCGACAGTGGTTCCCTGAGACAGGGTGAGACCCGCCCCGCCCGGGGCGGGTCTCACCCGTTGACGGGGTACGCGTGCGTCCCGGGCCGCGGCGCGCCGCCCAGCTCCCGGCGCCAGCTGCCGAGCACCAGCCCGGACGGGTAGAACATCGGCTCCGGCAACGCGTCCAGCGCCACCCGCTCCCAGCCCCCGCACGCGTGCGGCTCGGTGACCACGGCGGGCGCCAGGCTCGCCGGGGCGAGCACCGCGGCGGTCAGCCGGGGGCGGCCCAGCTCGTGGTCGAGCAGCACCGCGAGCACCCGCATCCGCTCGGCGGGCAGCACGATCCCGGTCTCCTCGGCCAGCTCGCGCGCGGCCGTCTCCTCGAAGGACTCGCCCGGGTCGACCTTGCCGCCGGGCAGGCTCCAGGTCGGAGGCTCGCCCGGGGTGGTGCGGCGGCCGATCAGCACCCGGCCGTCCCCGGTGGGCACGATCACGCCGGCGCCGAGCAGCGGTGCGGTGGTCATGGCGGTTCCTCCGTCACGTGGGGAAGGGGCGGCGGCTACCAGGCGGCGCGCTCGAAGTCCTTCAGGAAGCAGCCGTAGAGGTCCTCGCCCTGCTCGCCGCGGACGATCGGGTCGTAGACCCGGGCCGCGCCGTCGACCAGGTCGAGCGGGGCGTGGAAGCCCTCGTCGGCCAGCCGCATCTTGTCCGGGTGCGGGCGCTCGTCGGTGATCCAGCCGGTGTCGACGGCGGTCATCAGGATGCCGTCGGTCTGGAACATCTCCTGCGCGCTGGTGCGGGTGAGCATGTTCAGCGCGGCCTTGGCCATGTTGGTGTGCGGGTGGCCGGCGCCCTTGTAGCCGCGCTGGAACACGCCCTCCATCGCGGAGACGTTGACCACGTACTTGCGCCGGGACGCCGAGGCGGCCATCGCCGGGCGCAGCCGGCTGATCAGGATGAACGGCGCGGTGGAGTTGCAGAGCTGGACCTCCAGCAGCTCCACCGGGCCGACCTCGCTGACGGTCTGCACCCAGCTGTTGGTGTCCGCGAGGTCGGGGACGAGGCCGCCGGCGTCGATCGCCGTGCCGGCCTGGATCCGCTCGGGCGTGGCCGAGCCGGTGACCAGGGCGAGCGAGGTGACGTCCGTGGCGGAGATCCGCTCGCCGCCGTCGGAGGCCTGGTGCGGCAGGGCGGGCAGGTCGACGCTGCCGCTGTTGAACCGGCCGATGGTGGTGGACTGCGGCAGCTCGCCGGCCGGCAGCGGCGCGGACTCGGCGGCGACCAGCTCGCGGTAGGACTCCGGCGGGCGGCGCACGGTCTGCGCGGCGTTGTTGATCAGGATGTCCAGCGGGCCGTCCGCGGCGACCTCGTCGGCCAGCGCCATCACCTGTGCCGGGTCGCGCAGGTCGATGCCGACGACCTTCAGCCGGTGCAGCCACTCGGCGCTGTCCGGCATCGCGGTGAAGCGGCGGATCGCGTCGTTGGGGAAGCGGGTGGTGATGGTGGTGTGGGCGCCGTCGCGCAGCAGCATCAGCGCGATGTACATGCCGATCTTGGCCCGGCCGCCGGTGAGCAGCGCCCGCTTGCCGGTGAGGTCGGCCCGGGCGTCCCGGCGGGCCCGGTTCCTGACCGCGCAGTTCTGGCAGAGGTTGTGGTAGAAGGCGTCCACCTCGACGTACCGCTGCTTGCAGATGTAGCAGGAGCGGGGACGCTCCAGGATCCCGGCGATCTCGGTGGTGGTGACGGTGGTCAGGCCGAAGGCGCCGGCCGTCTCGTCGTCGATCCGGGTCGGGGCGCCGGTCGCGGTGCGCGCGGTGACCGCGCGGTCGTTGGCGGTCTTGCGGGCCCGGGTCTCCTGGCGGCGGCGCTGCTTCAGGGTGCGGAATATGCCGCCGACGGCCTGGCGGACGGCGATCGCGTCCGGGTGGTCGACGTGCAGCTCGTTCAGCTCGGCCAGCACCTCCAGGCAGAGCCGGAGGCGCTCCGGGTCGAGGCCGGGGCCGTAGTCGATCTCCTCGACGGTCCCGGTGCCGTTGTCCTGCTCGATGTCCACGCCCGCCGCCGTCATGCCCTTGCCGCTTTCCCGCTCGCCCCGCCGATCACGATCACGGCGGTCGCCGCGTCACCGCGTGAATGCTACGGGAGCGGCCCCGGCCGGGGCGAAAAGCGGAGTATTTGGAGGATCCTCCAGGTCTACGCGCGGAGCTTCGATCATGGCTTGTGTACAGCACCAGCAATCGTGCTCGAACTGGCTTTTGGCGAACGGCTCCCGGAGAATCGAACGTCGGGTGCAGGGGCGCCCGAGTGTGCCCTGCGGCCGAGCCGCACCCGCACCCGAGGTGTATTTTCTCCCAGCCAGAGAGCCCCGTTTCATGCGCTTCCTGAACGACCTCATGCCCTCGTACGACCTCACGTACGACGACGTCTTCATGGTCCCCAGTCGATCCGCCGTGGGCTCCCGCCAGGGTGTCGACCTCTCCTCCAACGACGGCACCGGCACCACCATCCCGCTGGTCGTCGCCAACATGACCGCCATCGCCGGCCGCCGGATGGCCGAGACCGTCGCCCGCCGCGGCGGCCTGGTGGCCATCCCCCAGGACATCCCGACCGAGGTCATCGCCGAGGTCGTCGGCTGGGTCAAGCAGCGCCACCTGGTGCACGACACCGCCATCACCCTCGACCCCGGCGCCACCGTCGCCGAGGCGCTCTCGCTGCTGCCCAAGCGCGCCCACGGCGCGCTGGTGGTGGTCGAGGACGGCCGGCCGGTCGGCGTCGTCACCGACTCCGACTGCCAGGGCGTCGACCGCTTCACCTCGCTCTCCGAGGTGATGTCCCGCGAGCTGCTCCTGCTCGACGAGGACATCGACCCGCGCGACGCCTTCGACAAGCTGAGCGAGGCGCACCGCCGACTGGCCCCCGTGGTGGACCGCGAGGGCCGCCTGGTCGGCATCCTGACCCGCAAGAACGCGCTGCGCGCCACCCTGTACACCCCGGCCGTGGACGCCGCCGGCAAGCTGCGGATCGCCGCCACCGTCGGCATCAACGGCGATGTCGCGGGCAAGGCCAAGGCCCTGTTGGAGGCCGGCGCCGACGCGCTGGTCGTGGACACCGCGCACGGCCACCAGGAGTCGATGATCAGCGCGCTGCGGGCCGTGCGCGGCCTGGACCCGCAGGTCCCGGTCGTCGCGGGCAACGTCGTCTCGGCGGCGGGCGTGCGCGACCTCGTCGAGGCGGGCGCCGACATCCTGAAGGTCGGCGTCGGCCCGGGCGCGATGTGCACCACCCGGATGATGACCGGCGTCGGGCGACCGCAGTTCTCGGCCGTTCTGGAGTGCGCCGCGGAGGCCCGCCGGCTCGGCCGGCACGTCTGGGCCGACGGCGGCGTGCGCCACCCGCGCGACGTCGCCATGGCGCTGGCCGCGGGCGCGTCCAATGTGATGATCGGCTCCTGGTTCGCCGGCACCTACGAGTCGCCCGGCGACCTGCAGACCACCGCCGACGGCAGGCAGTACAAGGAGTCCTTCGGCATGGCCTCGAAGCGGGCCGTGAGCAACCGCACCGCGCAGGACTCCTCGTACGACCGGGCCCGCAAGGCGCTGTTCGAGGAGGGCATCTCGCACTCCCGGATGTTCCTCGACCCGGCTCGCCCGGGCGTCGAGGACCTCATCGACTCCATCGTCGCGGGCGTCCGCAGCTCCTGCACCTATGCGGGCGCGGCCACCCTGGAGGAGTTCCACGAGAAGGCCGTGGTCGGCATCCAGAGCGCGGCCGGCTACGCCGAGGGCAAGCCGCTGCACTCCAGCTGGGCCTGAGCCTCCGCGCGTCCGCCGGCCGGTCCGCTCCCCGCCGCGGGGAGCGGACCGGCCGGCGCGTCGGGCCCCAGCCCCAGCCCCAGCGGCAGCAGCAGCGCGCGGCCGAGCAGCCCGACCGCGCCGTCCAGCGCCGCGCCGAACGCCGCGGCCGCCGAGGGCCGCCCGCGCAGCTCCCAGAGCACCCGCACCGAACCCCAGGCGGCGTCCCGGGCGGTGTCGACCGACCACGCGCCGAGCCGGTGGGTCAGCGGCTCGAACCGCTCCAGCAGGTCCGGCCCCGGCATCAGCTGCTCGCGGACGGCCGCCTCCACCGCGGCCAGCAGGTCGTTGATCCGGCGGTAGTCGCCGGCCAGCCGCTCCGGCTCCCGGCCCAGCCGCCGGCAGGTGTCCAGGACGGCGAGCGGCAGGTCGTGCTGGATGTGGGCGTTCATCCCGGCCAGCGCGAACTGGACCGGGTGCACCTGCGGGTGTGCGCGCAGCTCGAACAGCGGCCGCCAGCAGGCCGGCGGCGACCGCCGCGCCGCGACCGCGTCCACCGCCAGCAGGTAGCGCCCGGCGAACACCGTGTCGAGCACGGCCATCGCCGACGGGTCCGCGAAAGTGCCCAGCCGGTCCCGGACGGTCTCCGTGACGGTCAGGTACATCCGGTTGAACACCGCGACCCCGTCGGCCGGCGGCAGTTCGGCCTCGATCGCCCGCAACCGGCGGACCACCGCGTCGATCCCGCGCGCCCGCCGCGCGCCCGGTGCGCTCCGCGTGGGCGTCCTGACCATGCGTCACCTCCGGCGTGGTCGGTGCTCTGATCGCATCATCGTGGCACGCCGGACGGGCGGATCATCGGTTCAACGCGTAGTCCAGCACATGGCCGTGCCACCCCTCCTCGTCCACCTCCGGCTCGAACACCCCGGTGATTCCCTCCGGCCCGCCCGAGCCGGTGCCCTCCACCACCCGGATCGCCGGCCGCTCGCCGTGGCTGCCGGGTGCCGCGTGCCGTAGCGCGAACGACCCCTGCCGCCCGGCCGGCGAGCCGGTGACCCGCTCCACCGCCACGTACGCGGCCGGGCCGCTCGCGCCGTCCAGCACCGACGGCATCCGCACCACGCTCGACCCGGTCGGGCCGCCGGTGAACTCCTTGCTGATTCGCACCCGGCCGACGTCGACCCCGGCTGCTCGTCCGTCTCCTCCCGCTTGCCCCGCTCCCCGTCGCACCGTCCCCTCGGCGAAGGCCCCGCGTGCCCCGGTCCGCCCCGGCCGCCCCGGCCGCACGCACGCCCTCGCCCGCCCCACTGGCAACCAGCCGCCCGTCCGGGCTCAGCACTCCCCGGCCCACCGACACGGCTTGGGCATGGGCGAGGGCGGCAGCGACGGTGGCTGCGATCGACGGGAGGCGGCGGGGCACGGCCGCCCGGCCACGATTCACCACGCCGGGCGGCATCACCGAGTACAGGAGCAGGAAGTCGGCTGGGCCGACTTCCTGCTCCTGTGGGGATGCCGCGGCTGGCCGAGGCGTGTCGAATATGTAGACCGGTCCATAGATTTGGAGGCTTCGGCGGTCGTCACCGGGCGTGGGAAGTCGGCTGGGCCGACTTCCTGCTCCTGCGTGGGCGCCGCGGCTGGCCGAGGCGTGTCGAATATGTAGACCGGTCTATGGATTTGTGGCCGTGGCCGTGGGTGTGGTCGGTGGGCGTGGGAAGTCGGCCGGGCCGACTTCTCGCTCCGGTTGCCTGGTGGTGGTCAGTAGACCGGTCTACATATTCCATGGGTGGAGGGGCGTTCAGGCGTGGCCGCCCCGCCGGGCTCAGTGCTCCCAGCGGATGGCCAGGGCGGCCGCGTCGTCGGCGAGGCCGGAGGGGGAGACCCAGGCGTCGAGGTCGGTGAGCAGGGCTTCGAGCAGGTCGTCCGGGGTGCCGGCCGGGAGCCGGGGGAGGCGGTCGGGGAGAGGGTAGAAGACGCCCTCCGCGTTGCGGGCCTCGGAGACGCCGTCGGTGTAGAGCAGCAGCAGGTCCCCGGGATGCGGGCGGACCGGGTCGGCGCGGTAGCCGCCGCCGGTCGGGTCGAGCAGGCCGAGCAGGCCGAGCGGCGGGGCGTGCCGGGCCGGGGCGAGCTCGGTGACCCGGTCGGCGCGGCGCAGCAGGGGGTGCGGGTGGCCGCAGTTCACCAGCAGGGCGGCGCCGTCCCGGTCCACACCGAGCAGCAGCGCGGTCACGAACCGCCCGTCGGCCGGGCGGTCGGTGAGGGCGGCGTCCAGCCGTTCGGCGAGCCGGGCGAGGTCGGGTTCGGTGCGGGCGGCGGTGCGGAAGGCGCCGAGGACGTCCGCGGCCGTCTCGACGGCGGGCAGGCCGTGCCCCTGGACGTCGCCGAGCAGGATCCGGACGCCGTAGGGGGTGTCCGCCACCTCGTACAGGTCGCCGCCGATCCGCGCCTCGGCGGCGGCCGCGACGTACCGGACGGCGATCCGCAGCGGTCCGGCCCGCTCGGGCGGCGGGCGCAGCAGGGCCCGCTGGGCGGCCTCGGCGACGGTGCGGACCTGGAACAGCTCGCGTTCGCGGGCCGCGATCAGCACGACGTTGGCGGTGCTGGCGAGGGTGGCGGCGGTGATGGTGATCAGCGAGGCCAGGTGGACGGTGCCGGGCAGGTGGCTGTTGCCCTCCTCCAGCAGCGCGGCCACGACGATCGCGGCGAGCCCGGTGACCAGCGGCACCCGGGCCCGCCGGGTGGTCGCCCCGACCAGGACCGGCGCCACGGCGAGGACGGGGGAGAGGGTGGTGCCCGGCCCGGTGAGCAGGTCCGCCAATACGGCCCCGACGATCAGTAGGAAGGCGCCGCCCAGCAGCAGCCGCGTCCGCCGGGGCAGCCGCGGCGGCGGCACCGCGCCCGCCTCGGGCCCCTCGCCACCCACCGCCACGCCCTCGCCTCCCACCCGCTCGACCACATCGGCACGGCCCCGCCGGGGACCGCCCTCCCCGTCCACTCTCCACCGCCCCCCACCCCACCGGCATCCCGACACCCCCGGCAGGGTCGGCGTTCGACCGGCCCCCGGTCCGGCCCCGGTCCGGCCCCCGGCCGGGGACGGCGCGGCCGGCGAGGGGCCGTCCCCGGCCACCGCGAGCGGCGTGCCCGAGGAGGACGGGCCGCCGGACTCCGGCGGCCTGGCAGAGGCGCCGGACTCCAGGGCCCGGGCGGAGAACCCGGCTACCGCACGGTCCGGGAACGCCGTGGGGTGCGGTCCGCCGGTCGGCCCGGACCCGGGCGCCGGCGGGGAGGACGTAGGGTGGCGGGCGAGATGAGACGTAGGAGTACGGCGCCGGCCTCGCCGCTTCCGCAGCGGTTCGGGGTGGATCCGGTGCACCTGCGGCTGCCCGTGGCGGGCGGGCCGTGGGAGACGGTGCGGGCGTACCTGCTGGAGCGGCTGCCGGCGGCCGCGGCGGAGCGGGTGGACGGGCTGCTGCGGGACGGCGGGCTGGTCGGCGAGGACGGGCGGGCCGTCGGGGCGGCGGAGCCGTTCCGGCCGGGGGCGCACCTGTGGTTCTACCGGGAGCTGCCGCCCGAGGTGCCGGTCCCGTTCGAGCTGGAGGTGCTGCACCGGGACGAGCACCTGGTGGTCGTCGACAAGCCGCACTTCCTGGCCACCACCCCGCGCGGGCGGCACGTCGTGGAGACGGCGCTCTCCCGGCTGCGGCACGCGCTGGAGCTGCCCGCGCTGAGCCCGGCGCACCGGCTCGACCGGCTGACGGCGGGGCTGGCGATGTTCGTGGTCCGGCCGCAGGACCGGGGCGCCTACCAGACGCTGTTCCGGGACCGGCTGGTCCGCAAGGAGTACCAGGCGGTGGCGGCGTACGACCCGGCGGTGGAGCTGCCGGCCACGGTGCGCAGCCACATCGTCAAGGAGCGCGGGCGGATCGCCGCCCACGAGCTGGACGCGGAGCCGAACAGTGAGAGCCGGATCGAGCTGCTGGAGCGGCGCGACGGGCTGGGCCGCTACCTGCTGCGGCCGGCGACCGGGCGCACCCACCAGCTGCGGTTGCACATGAGCGGCCTGGGGCTGCCGATCCTGGGCGACCCGGTGTACCCGGTGGTGCTGCCGGAGCCGGCCCCGGACGACTTCCGCCGCCCGCTGCAGCTGCTCGCCTCGGCGGTGGAGTTCACCGACCCGCTGAGCGGCCGCCCGCGCCGCTTCGAGAGCCGCCGGACGCTGGCGGCCTGGACGGACCGCGCGTCCTGGTAGCGGGGTCCTCCCGCGCCGCACCCGGGCCCGGGCTACCGTCCGGCCGTGCCCGGCGGCAGCTCCAGCTCGAACCAGACCACCTTCCCCTCCGATGTGCGCCGGCTCCCCCAGCGGTGGGCGAGCTCGTTCACCAGGTGGATGCCGCGCCCGCCCTCGTCCTCCTCGTGGGCGCGCCGGATCCGGGGGGCGGCGAGGTCTCGGTCGGCGACCTCCACGGTGAGCGTGCGATGGCAGAACAGCCGCAGCTCGGTGGGGGATCCGGCGTGCACCAGGGCGTTGGTGATCAGCTCGCTGGTGAGCAGCTCGGCGCAGTCGACGAGGGCGTCCAGCCCCCACGCGGTGAGCGTCTCCCGGGCGAAGCGGCGCGAGTGGGCGACCATCGCGTGGTCGCCGCCGAGCGGCAGGGTGGCGATCCGGTCCGAACCGGCCGGCCGGACCTGGGCCATGATGACGGCGATGTCGTCCTCGCTGGTGCGGCCGGTGAGTTCGGTGAGCACGGCGTCGCAGGTCTGCTCCAGCGAGCCGTGCCGGGCGGCGACGGTGCGGCAGAGCAGCCGCAGCCCCTCGTCGAGGTCGCGGCCGCGCCGCTCGACCAGGCCGTCGGTGTAGACCGTCAGGATTCCCTCCTCGGGGAGGGTGAACTCGACGCTCTCGAACGGGACTCCGCCGACCCCGAGCGGTGCGCCGGGCGGCAGCTCGACCAGGTGGGCGTTGCCCTCGGTGTCAGCCACCACGGGCGGCAGGTGGCCCGCGCAGGCGGCGGTGCAGCGCCGGCCGACGGGGTCGTACACCACGCAGACGCAGGTGGCGAACTGCCCCTCGCCGAGCGCTGTGGTGGCCTCGTCCAGCCGCTGCAGCACCCGGTCGGGGGCGATCTCCAGGGTGATCAACGTCCGGGCCACCGTCCGCAGTTGGCCCATCGTCGCGGCGGCCCGGATGCCGTGGCCCATGACGTCGCCGACCACCAGCGCGACCCGGCCGGAGGAGAGCGGCACCACGTCGAACCAGTCGCCGCCGACCTCGCTGACCACACTGCTCGGCAGGTACCGGTAGGCGAGCTCCAGCCCGAGCGTGCGGTGGATCTCCTGCGGCAGCAGGCTGCGCTGCAGGGTGAGCGCGGTCTCCCGCTCGCGCCGGTAGAGCCGGCCGTTGTCGATGGCCAGCGCGGTCCGGGCGACCAGCTCCTCGGCCAGCGCGCGGTCCGCCGGTCCGAACGGCACCGGGTTGCGGTTGCGGACGAACTCCGCGCCGCCGAGCACCAGTCCGCGCGCCAGCAGCGGCACCATCAGGTACGAGTGCACCCCGGCCTCCAGGCTCGGCTGCACCCGGTCCGGGGAGGCCACGATCCGCCGCAGCGCCGCCTCGTCCACCTCGGAGACCAGGATCGACCGGCCGGTGCGCAGGCTCTCCGCGTACACCTGCGCCGACTGCGAGGTCTCCCCGATCGCGTCGGCGGCGTCCGACATCCGGCCGTGCTCGTCCAGTTCGCCGACCGCCACCGCCCGCATCAGCACCGAGCCGTCGGGCGGCACCGGCGCCGGGTCCTCGCCGTCCAGCACCGTCTCGCGCAGGTCGACGGTGACGAAGTCGGCGAACCGCGGGATCACCATCTCGACCAACTCGTGGGCGGTGCGGTGGAGGTCGAGCGTGGTGCCGATCCGGCCGGACGCCTCGTTGAGCAGCGACAGCCGCTGCTGCGCGGCCCAGGCCTCGTCGAGCGCCCGCTGCCGGGCGGCCGCGGCGTCCCGCTCCCGGGTGAACAGCAGCGCGTTGTCGATCGACACGGCCGCCCGCACCGCCAACTCCCCGGCCAGCGCCAGATCGTCCTCCTCGTACGGCTGCTCCGAGACGGTCCGGTAGAACGCGGCCACGCCGACCGGCGACCCGCGCGCGATCAGCGGCACCACCATGAACGAGCGGACGTTCTGCTCGCGCGCCGCCGCCATCCGCACCGGGTCGTCCCGGAACCAGGCCAGCCCGGCCGCGTCCATCCGCGGCACCAGCACCGGGGTGCGGTGCGCGAGCGCCCAGGCGTAGGGGGCGGTGGGGACGAAGCGGTGCACCCCGCTGGTCCGGTCGATCGGGCGCAGCGTCGAGTGCCGCGCGGTGTGGAAGGCCATCCGCCGCAGCAGCGCCGAGCCGTCGGCCGACGGACGGGCCTCGCGCTCACCGCGCACCAGGTCGTCCAGGACCTCGACGACCACCGTGTCGGCCAGCCGCGGCGTCGCCACCTCGGCCAGCTCCTGGGCCGTCTGCGCGAGGTCGAGCGTGGTGCCGATCCGGGTGGAGGCCGCGTTGACCACCGCCAGGCGCTCCTGCGCGGCCTTCGCCTCGCGCAGCGCCCGCTGCCGGTCGAGCACCGTCCGGTGCTGGCGCAGGTACAGCCGGGCGTTGTCGATGGCCACCGCGGCCCGGGAGGCCAGCTCGTCGCCGAGCGTGATGTCCGCCTCGGCGAAGGACTCCCGCTCGCCGCGCCGGGAGAAGACGATCATGCCGAGCGTGGTGCCGCGCGCCACCAGCGGGGTGATCCGCACCGAGCGCGGACGATCGCCGACGTACGCCTGCCGGCCGCTGTCGGTGAGCGCCTCGCTGAGCGGCGGCAGCTCCCAGGACGGCACCACCACCGTCCGCCCGGTGGCCATCGCCCGCGCGTAGGGGGAGTCCGGCGCCAGCTCGTAGACGGCGTCCACCGGCAGCGCCTCCGCCGGGTAGTGGGGGTCGGCGGTGGCCAGCGCCAGCCGGCGCACCTGCTGCGGGGCACCGGGGTCCGGCGGCTCGACGTCCCGGCCGGCGGCCAGCGCCTCCAGGGCGAAGACGCCGCTGATGTCGGCCACCTCGGGCACCATCGCGTCGGCCAGTTCCCGGGCGGTCTGCCGCAGGTCCAGCGTGGTGCCGATCGAGGCGGTGGCCTCGACCAGCAGGCTGAGCCGCTCCTGCGCGCGGGCGGCCCTGGTCTCGGCCTGGAAGCGCTCGGTGACGTCGACGACCGTCGAACTCACCCCGAGGACCCGGCCGCCCTGGTCCTCCAGCCGGAAGTAGGCGGCCGACCAGGCGTGGTCGTGGGTCGGGTCGCCCGGCGTGCGGCCGTACGAGCGGACGTCCACCACCGGTTCGCCGGTCTCCAGCACCCGGCGCATCACCGCCTCGCTCTCGGCGCCGTTGATGCCGGGCAGCAGCTCGGTCAGCCGGTGTCCGAGGTGCTGCCGCACCGACAGCCCGTTGATCCGCGCCAGCGCCTCGTTGAGCCGCACGAAGGCGAGCCCGGTGTCGTACACGCTCATGCCCACCGGGGCCTGGGTGAAGAAGCCGTCCAGGACGGCCAGGTCCGCCTGGATCCGGCGCAGCGTCGTCACGTCCGACGCCACCGCCAGCACCAGCGGGCTGCCGCCGGGACCGGCGATCGGATGGGTGCGGAACTCCAGGTTGACGTGGTGCCCGTCGCGGTGGCGCACCGGGAAGACGCCGGACCAGCCGCGGCCGTCCAGGATCTCCTGGAACAGCTCCACCACCTCGGGACGCCGCTCGTCGGAGGCCAGCAGCTGCGCGGCCCGCGCGCCGATCGCCTCCTCCGCGGAGTAGCCGAGCAGTGCCTCGGCGTCGCTGCTCCAGTGCAGGATCCGGCCGTCGGACTCGATCAGGGCGGTGGCGATCGGCACCATCAGCAGGGCCTCCGGACCGCCGGGCCGTCCGGGCCCGCCGGTCTCGCGCCGCTCATGCCGCTTGTTCACCATGCTCGGTCACCATGGCCAGAACCGCCCGGAGATCGCCGACACCAGCCCTGCCATCTTCGCACGGGCCCCGCCACCCCCGCGCGGCACGCGTGACCCGTGCCGCCGCCGGGCGCGGGCGCGTCAGCCGCGGCCGGCCTGGAGGCCGCGCAGCAGCTGCACGCCGGGGCCGTCGACGGAGCGGCGGGTGTTGGCCAGCACGACCACCCCGACCTGCTGCTCCGGGTCGAAGGCGGTGAACGAGCGGTAGCCGCCGGTGCCGCCGTTGTGCCAGATCTTCAGGTGGCCGCCCTGCCGGGCGTGCAGCCGGTGGCCCATCCAGCCGAGGTGCATCCAGGCGAAGGGGTTGACCTGGTGCCGCACCTCGCGGGTCAGCGCGATCTCGGGCCCGAGCGGCGCGCCGCCGCCGCCGGCGTCCTCGGGCCAGGCGGCCAGCTGGGCCCGCAGGAAGACGGCCAGGTCGGCGGCGGTGGACTTGAGCGCGCCCGCCCCGGCGAGGGCGGCGAGGTCCCAGCCCGGCACCGGGCGCCCGCCCGCCGTGTGGCCGGGGGCGAGCCGCGCGGCCTGCTCCGCGTCGGGCGCGAGCACCGTGTCGGCGAGCCCGAGCGGCTCGCAGACCTCCCGCCGGACCAGCTCGCCGTAGGACAGGCCCGCCCGGTGCGCGAGGGCGAGGCCGAGCAGCCCGGCGCCGAGGTTGGAGTAGCGGAAGCTGCGCCCGGGCACGGCCCGCGCCGAGGTCCGGCCGAGGCTGCCCAGCAGCCACTCGGCGGTGCAGTGTGCGTAGGGGTCGGGCTTGGCGGGGTTGAGCAGGGAGGCGAGCAGCATGCCGGCGGGCAGCCGGGGCAGGCCGGAGACGTGGGTCGCCAGGTGCCGCAGGGCGATCGGCCGCGGGCCCTTGGCGGGGACGGCGACGCCGGCCGGGAGCGCGTCGGCGAGGAGGTCGGCGAGCGGCTCGTCCAGTGCGACGGTGCCCGCCAGGGTCATCCGGGCGAGCGTGAGCGAGGTGAAGACCTTGGTGATCGAGCCGATCTCGAACAGCGTGTCCGGACCGGGGCGCCCGCCGGCGGGGCCGGGGCCGGTGCGTCCGGCGCCGCGGATCTCCACCGTGCCGCGGGCGAGGCCGGCGACCACCGCGCCGACCTGGTGGCCGGCGAGGCGGTCGGCGGTCTGCTGGACGAGGCTGCCAAGATCGTTCATGGCTCCGAGCCTAGGAGCGCCGGGAGGGCGCGGCGTCCACCGCGGCGACGATTTTCACCGGGGCCCCGCTCGTCCCCCGGAGGTACGGGGGGACGGGCGGGGCCGCGGCCGGGCTCAGCAGCTCAGGTTGTTGCCCGGGACGGTGCCGATCAGCTGGGTGAAGCGCTGGTAGGCGTTGATCCGGCTCTGCACCTGCGCGGGGTTGCCGCCGTTGCACTCCAGCGAGCCGTTGATGCTGCGGATGGTCTCGCCGAAGCCGTAGCCGTTGACGATCGCGTTGTGCGGGGTCATGGTGCCCGGCCCGCTCTGGGTGTTCCAGTACCAGAGCGCGGTCTTCCAGGCGACGGCCGGGTCGGTCTGCACCAGGTTGGGGTTGCGCAGCAGGTCGATGCCGAGGGCGTCGCCGGCCGCCTTGTAGTTGTAGTTCCAGCTCAGCTGGATCGGGCCGCGCCCGTAGTACGCGGCCTGGCCGGCCGGGCAGCCGTACGACTTGGAACTGTCGCAGTAGTGGGGGTAGTTGGCGGTGTTCTGCTCGACGACGTAGACCAGCGCGCCGGTCTCGTGGTTGACGTTGGCGAGGAAGGCCGCGGCCTCCTGGCGGCGGACGGTGTCGGTGCCGGTGGCCGCGAAGGCGGGGTAGGCGGCGAGCGCGTCGATCAGGCCCTGGTAGGTGTAGAAGGGGTTCCGGTTCGGGAACATCTGGTCGAACTGGGCCTGGCTGACCGGGAATCCGCCCGGGTTCGGGGTGGTGGTCGACGTCGGCGTCACGGTCGGGGTGACGGTCGGGGTCGGGGTCGTCGTCGGGCCGGTGCCGCAGGCGCCCTGGTCGGACCAGACGCCGGAGCCGCCGGTGCTCGGCGGCTCGTTCTGGGTCCACCACTTGGCGAGCCAGTTGTGGCCGTTGTAGGAGACGGCGGCGCTGCCGCCGGTGTAGACGGTCGAGGAGTTCCAGGGCGTGGCGCAGACGGCGGCGCTGGCGTTGGCCGCGGGCAGCAGCAGCACCACCGCCAGCGCCGTGGCGACGGCGGAGAGCAGTGCGAGCAGGCGTTTCGTGGACACTTGATCACCCCTTGTGCGGTGTGGGGCCGCACGGTCGTGGAGGTAGGGACGTCGGGGCAGGGGAGCCGGGCCCCGCGGGGTGGGGGCACGTCGTGGGGGGACGGGCCGACCGGGGTGCGGGCCGGATGCGGGGCTGACCCAGACTCAAGCGGAATGGTCTAGACCTGTCAAGGGGGCGCGGGCAAAAGGCGCGTGCCGCGGGTCCGGTCGCGGCAGGACCGGTGCGGCGGGGTCGGTGCGGTGGGGTCGGTGCGGCGCTGTCATGGCCGGGTCCGTCCATCTGGAAGGATGGCGGGGTGGACGAGACCTCCGACCCCGCCGCCCGGTCCGGCCCGGGCGCGCCGATCCGTTCGGGCATCCCGGAGCACGGCCGGGTGCCCAAGTACTACGCCGTCAAGGGCCGGCTGGAGGAACTGCTCGACGAGCTCGGCGAGGGCGGCGTGCTGCCGACCGAGCGCGACCTCGCGGCCCGCTTCGAGGTGGCCCGTGAGACGCTCCGTCAGGCCCTGCGCGAACTGCTGATCCAGGGCCGGATCCGGCGGCGCGGGCGCAGCACCGTGGTGGCCGGCCCCAAGCTGGAACAGCCGCTCTCGCTGGCCAGTTACACCGAGGGCGTGCGGCGCCAGGGCCGGGTCCCCGGGCGCACGCTGATCGGGCTGGAGCGGCTCGGCGCCGACCCCCAGCTGGCCGGGCAGCTGCGGATCGCCCCGGCCGACCCGGTCTGGCACCTGGAGCGGGTGCTGCTCGCGGACGGCGAGCGGGTGGGCCTGGAGAGCACCTATCTGGCGGTCGGCCGGGTCCCGGCGCTGGACGTCGAGTTCGACCCGGGTTCCTCGCTGTACGCCTACCTCGCCGAGAAGGCGGGCATCGGCTTCGGCGCCGCGGACGAGCGGATCGAGACGGTGCTGGCGACCCCGCGCGAGGCCCTGCTGATCGGCACCCCGCCGGCCCTGCCGATGCTGCTGCTGCACCGGCTGACCCGGGACCCCGAGGACCGGCCGGTGGAGCGGGTGCGCTCGCTCTACCGGGGCGACCGGTTCAGCTTCACCACCCGCCTGGAGGCGGACTGACGTCCGGCCGCCCCCGGCCGCCCGCCCCGTCCTCCTTTGCGCCGTTCTCGCACCTTCCGCGCCGCCGGACGATCGCGAAAAGGTAACGGGTCTGGACCGAATTCGGTCGCTGTTCACACCCGGGTCGGAAACCGGGCCACCCCCGTCCATCCGTCGCTCCGACCGTAGTCACCGCCCCCTTCCGCGCCATGACGCACCATCAGGAGGACGACGTGACCCCGCAGACCCCCGCCGCCCCCGGCCTCTCCCGCCGCGGCCTGCTGATCGGCACCGCCGCCGCACTCGCCGCCGGCCCGCTCACCGCCACCGCCGCCACCGCCGCCCGTGCGGCCGGCGCGGTCACCGCGGCGGCGGCCGACGGCCGAACCCCGAAGGTCCTGCTGATCGGCCTCGACGGCACCATGCTCAACCGCGTCAAGGAGGCCGGCGCCCCGAACCTCACCGCCCTGATGGCCGGCGGCCTCACCGCGGCGAGCAGCCTCTACGCCAACCCGATGGCCGGCACCCTCTCCGGCCCCGGCTGGTCCACCGTCGCCACCGGCGTCTGGCCGGACAAGCACAACGTCAAGGACAACAACTTCACCGCGCCCAACCTCGCCGCCTACCCGGACTTCCTGACCCGGGCGGAGACCGCCAGGCCCGCGCTCGCCACCTACGTGGTCGCCTCCTGGGCGCCGATCGCCACCACCGTCTGCTCCGGCAAGGTCGACACCCGCGTCGCCACCCCGTCCGCCGAGTACGACGCCGGCACCACCTCCCGCGCGGTCGCCCGGCTGCGCGACGAGAACCCCGACGCGGTCTTCGTCCACCTCGACAACGTCGACAACGCAGGTCACAGCAGCGGCTCCGCCAGCCAGGCCTACCTGACCGCGATCCGCGGCGTGGACGCCCAGGTCGGCCAGATCGTCGCCGCCGTGCGCGGCCGGGCGAGCTACGCCCAGGAGGACTGGCTGATCATGGTCACCGCCGACCACGGCCACACCCCCACCGGCGGCCACGGCGGCTCCACCTGGGAGGAGCGGCAGACCTTCGTGATCGCCAACGGCTCGGCGTTCCCGGCCGGTTCGGTCCGCCACGACGTCCGCATGGTCGACATCGCGCCCACCGCCCTGGCCCACCTCGGCATCGCCGTCGACCCGGCCTGGAACCTCGACGGCACCCCGATCCCGGCCCTGGTCCCCGACGAGTTCGACGCGCTGCGCCCGCAGCTCACCGGCCGGGTCGACGAGGCCGGCATTCCGGCCGGCGTGCTCGGCTTCACCCACACCCCGCCGGCCGGCTGGTCGATCGACAACTCCGCGATGGGCACCGGCGGCGTCACCGAGTGGCGCGGCTGGTCGTTCACCACCGACGAGTTCTGGACCAGGGCCGAGCGCGACCAGAACCGCGAGCTGAACGTGCGCTCGCGCAACGTCTTCGCCGTCGCGGACTCCGACGAGTGGGCCGACCGGACCTTCAAGGGCGCCTACGACACCACCCTGGTGAGCCCCGAGTACCCGGTCGCCGGGCGCACCGCCGTCCCGGTCGCCTTCACCACCTTCTACCGGCCGGAGGGCGCGCAGACCGCCCGGGTGCTCGCCGTCTGGGACGGCGGCACGCCGGTCGAGGTGAAGAGCTTCACCGGCGACACCAACGGCCGCCAGCGCCTGGACCTGGCCGTCCCGGCGGGCGCGAGCCGGCTGCGGCTGCGCTTCCGGTACACCGGCAGCAACAACTGGTACTGGGTGCTGGACAACGTCCGGGTCGGCTGACCCGCGGACCTCACCCCTGCGCGGGGGCGAGCGCGGCCCGCAGCCGCTCGGCGACCAGCGCCGCACCCGCCTCGTCGGGGTACGCCCGGCGCGGCCAGAAGAAGCCGCGCAGCCCGTCCTCGGGGTTGCGCGGCACCACGTGGACGTGCAGGTGCGGCACCGACTGGCTGATCCGGTTGTTCGCCGCGACGAAGCTGCCCGCCGCGCCCAGCCCCCGCTCCACCGCCGCCGCCACCCGCTGCACCCGCAGGAAGAACGGGCCGACCTGTGCCGCGGGCAGGTCCGCCAGGGTGCGGTGGTGGGCGCGCGGCACCACCAGGACGTGGCCGGGGAACAGCGGCCGGCGGTCCAGGAAGGCCACCGCCGCCTCGTCGTCCAGCACCCGGTGCGCGGGCTCCGTGCCCGCCACCACCGCACAGAAGACGCAGTCCATCCGTCCATTCAACCGGCCCGCCGCGCACCCGGCATCCGCTCGGCGGGAGGCCGGCGGCGGGTCACCCGGGCGGCCCCCGAGCGGGTGCGGCCCGGTGCCGTCGGGGCGCACCGTGCAGGTGGGGCGCGCGGCGCGTCCCGTCGACGAGGAGGTGGCCCGGATGGCGGGCAAGTTCGAGGTGTACGAGGACGCCGGCGGCAAGTACCGGTTCCGGCTCAAGGCGGGCAACGGCGAGATCGTCGCGACCGGCCAGGGGTACGCGAGCAAGGACGCCGCCCACAAGGGCGTCGAGGCCGTCCAGCGGGCGGCCGACGGCGCGAGCGTGGTGGACGTGAAGTCCAAGGCCGCGGCCTGACCGGCGCGGACGGCGGCGGGGCCGTCCCCGGGCACGAGCGTCGTCCGGGGCCGGCCCCGCCGCCGTCCCGCTGCGGGGCCCGCCTACTCGTAGCGGTACAGCAGGGCCTCCCGCTCGTTCCGCTCGATCGCCTCCACGGTCAGCTCCGGATCCGCCAGGTGGGAGAGGGTGACCTCGGCCGAACTGGGCTGGGCGTCCGCGGCGAGCCAGTTCTCCGGCTTCCACGCCGAGGCGCGCAGGAAGGCCTTCGGGCAGTGCGCGAAGACCTCCTCGACCGCCACCACGATCGCGCTGCGCGGGGGCTTGCCGACCGCCGTCAGCTGCTCCAGCAGCCGCGGGTCGGTGGAGACGCAGGCCCGCCCGTTGACCCGCAGCGTGGTGTCCCGGCCCGGGACGACGAAGATCAGCCCGACCCGGCCGGTCTCGACGACGTTGTGCAGGGTGTCCAGCCGCTTGTTGCCGGTCGCGTCCGGGATCGCCAGGGTGAACTCGTCGAGCACCGAGACCAGTCCGGGCGGACCGCCGCGCGGCGACACGTCGCAGCGCCCGGCGGCGTCCGCGCTGGCCACCAGGACCAGCGAGGAGCAGGCGATCAACTGCCGGGCGACGTCGTGGATGCGGTCCACCTGCTTGCGGCGCGCGTGGTCGCCCGGCTGCTCGTAGACGTCCCGCAGCTGTGCGGCGTCGCGGACGGCGGCCGCGCTGAGGGCGGCGTAGAGCGGGGACGGCCCCGGCGTCCCGGGGAGTGGCGGAACGGCGATCTCCGGTGTGCTGGTCATACCGGCCAAGGTAGTGGAGCCTTCCGGGGCCGAACAGGCCCGGCCGCCCGGGCCGGACGGCCCGCTCAGACGGTGAGCGGAACCGGGTGCACCTCGTCCGCGGGGTGCCCGCTGCGCTCGTGGATCCGCTGCACGGCCTCCTTCGAGGGCGCCTCGGAGAGGCAGTAGACGACGCCCGCCTCCGGGTCGGCCCACGCCTGCTCGAACCGCACGCCCTCGTCGGCCTGGATGTCCAGGTCGGCCTGGTGCGCCATGCGCAGTTGATCCTCGGTGATGCCGGCCATCCCGTGGTGGACGTCCATGAACTTGGCCATCGCGCTCGCACCTCCTGGGGCCGGAGCCCGCGCCCGGCCCGAAACCCGCCCCTCCCACCAGCTTGCGCCCCCGCAGGTCCGGCCGCATTCCCGCCGCCGTCGTGAAACAGGCCACAGCAGGGCCCTCTCCCTGACGCCGTGCGGACCGTGGCACAATGACGTCAGAAGTAGCAGTGACGTTCAGCGCACTCCGGGGTCGGTGAAAATCCGAACCGGCGGTTACAGTCCGCGACCCGTCCGCAGCCAGCGGCCGGTTGACCAGGTGAAATTCCTGGACCGACGGTTAAAGTCCGGATGGGAGGCGTGCGCGGCGGACGAGTGAGCGACACCCGTGGTCCCCCGGTGGACCGCGGGAGGTGAGTACGGCGACGGTCGAGGGCCCCCCTCCTCCGGCGTCCGGTGCGGCAGCGGCCCGGCGACGGGTCCCACGGCCGTCCGGCGGCCCGTGCAGCCGTGCGCCCGTCCGCGTCATCTCCCGTGCCACCCCCCGGAGTCCGCGCCCCAAGCGCGAGGAGAACCCGGGTGTTCACCGGCATCATCGAAGAGCTCGGCGAGGTCGTGTCGATCGAGGAGATCGGCGACTCCTCGCGAATCCGCCTGCGCGGCCCGGTGGTCTGCGAGGGCGCGCGGCACGGCGACTCCATCGCGGTCAACGGCGTCTGCCTGACCGTCGTCGACAGCCCGGACGAACTGGCCGCCGGCACCGGCGAGTTCAGCGCCGACGTGATGGCCGAGACCCTCCACCGCTCCAGCCTGGGCGAGTTGAAGCCCGGCTCGCCGGTCAACCTGGAGCGCGCCATGGCGCTCGGCGCCCGGCTCGGCGGACACCTGGTGCAGGGCCATGTCGACGCCACCGGGCGGCTGTTGAGCCGCGAACCGGGGGAGCGGGACGCCGCCGGCAACCTCCGCTGGGAGGTGCTGCGCTTCTCGCTGCCGGAGTCCATCACGCGCTACCTGGTGGAGAAGGGCTCGATCACCGTCGACGGCGTCAGCCTCACCGTGGTCGAGGCCGCCCGCGACAGCTTCACCGTCAGCCTCATCCCGGCGACCCTCGCGCTGACCACGCTCGGAGCCAGGGCCGTCGGCGAGAGCGTCAACCTGGAGGTCGACGTCCTCGCCAAGTACGTGGAGCGGCTGCTGGAGTCCCGCACGCTGCCCCCGACGGCCGGCGGGGAGGACCGGTGACCGGGCTGAACTGGCTCAACGCGGACGCCTTCACGGTGCTCGGCCAGCACGTGAAGTGGTCGGACATGATCGGCAACCTGTTCGGCATGGCCGCCCTCGCGCTCGGCTGGCGCCGGTCGGTCTGGAGCTGGCCGGTCCAGCTCCTCTCCGGCCTGGTCCTGATCACCGCCTACCTGGCCGGCAACGTGCCGGGCATGGTCGGCAAGCAGCTGATCGTCGTGGCCACCGCCGCCTGGGGCTGGGAGCGGTGGCGGCGCGGCCGGCAGGACACCGGCCAGGTCGCCGTCCGCTTCGCCTCCTGGCCCGAGCGGGCCGTCCTCGCCGCCGCCACGGCGGCCGGCACCGCCCTGCTGGCCTGGGCCTTCACGGCGATCCCCGCGCTCGGCTCGTGGAGCCCGTGGGCGGACGCCTACATCTTCGTCGGCACCCTGGCGGCCATGGTCGCCCAGGCCCGCGGCTGGGTGGAGTTCTGGTTCGCCTGGATCGCCGTCGACGCGGTCGGCGTGCCGCTCGCCTTCAACACCGGCTACACCTTCTCCGGCCTCACCTATTCCGTCTACTTCGTCCTGGTCCTGCTCGGCCTGCGCTCGTGGTGGCTGAGCACCCGTGCGCCGCGTCCCGTCTCCACCACCGTCCCGCAGGGAGCAACGGCATGACCGAGAACCAGTCCGACGAGCTCGTCCTCGACCCGGTCGAGCGGGCCGTCGCCGACATCGCGCTCGGCCGCGCGGTGATCGTCGTCGACGACGAGGACCGCGAGAACGAGGGCGACATCGTCTTCGCGGCCAGTGCCGCCACCCCCGAACTGATGGCCTTCACCATCCGCTACAGCTCCGGCGTGATCTGCGCCCCGATGACCGGCGACGAGCTGGACCGGCTCAAGCTCCCCCCGATGACCCTGGTCAACGAGGACCGCAAGGGCACCGCCTACACCGTCTCGGTGGACGCCCGCGAGGGCGTCGACACCGGTATCTCGGCCGCCGACCGGGCCCGCACCGTACGCCTGCTCGCCTCGCCCGGCACCGGGCCCGGCGACCTCGCCCGCCCCGGGCACGTCTTCCCGCTGCGCGCCGTCGAGGGCGGCGTGCTGGTGCGCCCCGGCCACACCGAGGCCGCCGTCGACCTGGCCAGGCTCGCCGGCCTCCCGCCGGCCGGCGCGATCGCCGAGGTGGTCAACGACGACGGCAGCATGGCCCGGCTGCCCGAGCTGGTCGCCTTCGCCCGCGAGCACAACCTGGCGATCATCTCCATCGAGGACCTCATCGCCTACCGCCGCCGCACCGAACTGCACGTCGACCGGGCCGCCGTCACCGCGCTGCCCACCGCCCACGGCGAGTTCACCGCCATCGGCTACCGGGGCACCCTCGACGGCGTCGAGCACATCGCCCTGGTCGCCGGCGGCCTGGACGCCGACGGCCGGCTGCCGGACGGCGAGGACGTGCTGGTCCGGGTGCACTCCGAGTGCCTGACCGGCGACGTGCTCGGCTCGCTGCGCTGCGACTGCGGCCCGCAGCTCCAGGCCTCGCTGCGCCGGGTCGCCGAGGCCGGCCGGGGCGTGGTGCTCTACCTTCGCGGCCACGAGGGCCGGGGCATCGGCCTGGCCCACAAGCTGCGCGCCTACGAGCTCCAGGAGCGGGGCCGCGACACCGTCGACGCCAACCTCGACCTCGGCCTGCCCGCCGACGCCCGTGACTACAGCATCGGCGCCCAGATGCTCGGCGACCTCGGCGTGCGGTCGCTGACCCTGCTGACCAACAACCCGGAGAAGCTCACCGCGCTCACCGAGCACGGGCTCAAGGTCAACGGCCGCGTGCCGGTCGAGATCCCGGCCGGCGAGCACAACGCGCGCTACCTGCGGACCAAGCGCGACCGGATGGGCCACGACCTGCCCGGCCTCGACGGCTGAGCGCGCCGCCCCGGCCCACGCCGTCCGAATCCCGCCGTCCGACCCCGCCGCCCGAACTCTGAAGTCCGACCCCTGAAGTCCGACCCCTGAAGTCCGAACCACCGAAAGGCACCCGCACATGAGCGGCCACGGAGCCCCCGAGCTGACCATCGACAACGCCGCCGGCCTCAAGGTCGCCGTGATCGCCGCCCAGTGGCACGAGCAGGTGATGAACGGCCTCCTGGACGGCGCCCACCGCGCCCTCAAGGAGCTGGGCGTCACCGAGCCGACCGTCCTGCGCGTCCCCGGCACCTTCGAGCTGCCGGTCGCCGCCAAGCGCCTCGCCGAGCGCGGCCACGACGCCGTGATCGCCCTCGGCGTGGTGATCCGCGGCGGCACCCCGCACTTCGACTACGTCTGCCAGGCCGCCACCGCCGGCCTCACCCAGGTCGCCGTGGACACCGGTGTCCCGGTCGGCTTCGGCGTGCTGACCTGCGACAACGAGCAGCAGGCGCTCGACCGCGCGGGCCTGCCCGGCTCCGCCGAGGACAAGGGCCACGAGGCGGTCACCGCCGCCGTCGCCACCGCCGCGGCGCTGCGCGCGCTCTGACCCGGCCGGCCGGGCCCGGCCCCGGACCGTGGACGTCCACCGGACTGTCCACGGTCCGGAACCGTTTACCGTCCGTCCCTCCGCACGCCGTAAGGTGAGTCCCATCATGGCTTCGAAGACATTCGAGGAGCTCTTCACCGAGCTCCAGCAGAAGGCCGCCACCGGCGACCCCTCGTCCTCCCGCACCGCGCAGCTCGTCCAGCAGGGCGTCCATGCGATCGGCAAGAAGGTCGTCGAGGAGGCCGCCGAGGTCTGGATGGCCGCCGAGTTCCAGTCCGACGAGCAGACCGCCGAGGAGATCTCCCAGCTCCTCTACCACCTTCAGGTGATGATGGTCGCCCGCGGGCTGACGCTGGACGACGTCTACAAGTACCTCTAGGCCCAGGCCCGTACCCCCCCGCACACACACCCACCGAACAGGTAAGGAACTGACCTCCATGCTGCGCATCGCCGTCCCCAACAAGGGTTCGCTCTCGGGTCCTGCGGCGGAGATGCTCCATGAGGCCGGCTACCGGCAGCGCAAGGACGCCAAGGAGCTGGTCCTGGTCGACCCGGGCAACCAGGTCGAGTTCTTCTTCCTGCGCCCGCGCGACATCGCCGTGTACGTCGGCTCCGGCCGGCTGGACGTCGGCATCACCGGCCGCGACCTGCTGCTGGACTCGCACTCCAACGCCGAGGAGGTGCTCGCGCTCGGCTTCGCCGGCTCGACCTTCCGCTTCGCCCGCCCGGTCGGCGTGGACGTCGAGGACGTCAAGGGCCTGGAGGGGCTGCGGATCGCCACCTCCTACACCGGCCTGGTCGGGCAGCACCTCGCCGACCACGGGGTGAAGGCCACCGTCACCAAGCTGGACGGCGCGGTGGAGACCGCGGTGCAGCTGGGCGTCGCCGACGTGATCGCCGACGTGGTGGAGACCGGCACCAGCCTGCGCAACGCGGGCCTGGAGGTGTTCGGCGACCCGATCCTGATCTCCGACGCCGTGGTGATCCGCCCCAAGGGCGCCGGCGAGGACCCGGCCGTCGAGCAGTTCCTGCGCCGTCTGCAGGGCGTGCTGGTGGCCCGCCGCTACGTGCTGATGGACTACGACATCCGCGCCGAGAACGTCGGCGCCGCCGTGGCGCTGACCCCCGGCCTGGAGTCGCCGACCGTCTCCCCGCTGCACACCGAGGGCTGGGTGGCGGTCCGCTCGATGGTGCTCCGCAAGGAGGCCCAGCAGATCATGGACGACCTGTGGGGCATCGGTGCCCGGGCCATCCTGGTGACCAACATCCACGCCTGCCGCCTCTGAGCGGGCGCCGGGCATAAGCACCGGTTGAATGGGGCGGGGCCGCCGTCGGGCGACCCCGCCCCTTTTCCGCACCACCCGATCGAGCACCCCCACGGAGCCCCCTCGTGTCCACCCCCGCCGAGTTCCCCGTCACCTGGGCCCCGCGCCGCACCCGCGCCGTGCTGCTGCCGGTCTGCGCGCTGCTGGTGGTGCTGTTCGCCGCGATGGCGGTCGCCCTCCCGGCGAACTGGCAGCTCAACGACCGGATCATGATGGCGGTCAGCGGTGTGCTGTTCGCCGGCGTCGGCCTGATGCTGGCCCGGCCGCGGGTCAGCGCCGACGCCCAGGGCGTGACCGTGGTCAACTTCGTCCGCAGCCGCCGGCTGGCCTGGGCGGAGATCGTCGGCGTGAACTTCCGCCAGGGCGACCCGTGGGCGACCCTCGACCTCGCCGACGGCACCTCGCTGGCCGCGGTCGGCATCCAGTCCGGCGTGGGCAAGGCCCAGGCCATCGCCGACGCCCGCGCCCTGCGCGACCTCGTCGCCCACCACGGCGGCTGAACCCCGTCGGCCGAACCGCGGGGCCGAACCCCGGGATCGAAGCGCGGCGGCCGACGGACGCCGGGCGGGTCCGAACGGGGATCCGACACCCGCACGGGTATGGTCTACGCTGGTAAAAGCGGGGCAAAGGCATTGCCCTGCCCGAAATCGACCTGAGGAGTGACACTCCCCGTCCATGGACGATCCGTCCGGTAGTACCTGCGCCGCCCACCTTCCGACCCCCGGAAGGCAGGCGGCACTGTGATCACCGCCTGGCTGCTGCTCTTCGCGGCCCTCCTGCTCATCCTCGCCAACGGCCTCTTCGTGGCCGCCGAGTTCGCCTTCGTGACCGTGGAGCGGGGCGCCGTCGAGCGCGCCGCCGAGGCCGGGGACGCCAAGTCCGGCCGGGTCTCCCGGGCCCTGCGCCACCTCTCCTTCGAGCTCTCCGGCGCCCAGCTCGGCATCACCGTCACCTCGCTGGTGGTCGGCATGCTCGCCGAACCGGCCCTCTCGACCCTGCTGAAGCCGGTGTTCACCGGCATCGGCCTGCCCGCCGGAGCCGCCCGCGGCGCCGCCGTGGTCATCGGCATGCTGTTCGCCACCGTCGTCCAGATGGTGATCGGCGAGCTGGTCCCGAAGAACTGGGCGATCTCCCACCCGCTCCAGGTGGCCCGCGCGGTCGCCGCCCCGCACATGGCGTTCTCCCGGGCCTGCCGCCCGCTGATCCGGGTCCTGAACGGCTCCGCGGACCGCACCGTGCGCGCCTTCGGCATCGAGCCGCAGGAGGAGCTGGGCCACGCCCGCACCCCCGCCGAGCTGGTCTCGCTCGCCCGGCACTCCGCCAAGGCGGGCGCCATAGACGAGGAGTCGGCCACCCTGTTCGTGCGGACCCTCGGCCTCGGCGACCTCACCGCCGAGTCCGTGATGACCCCGCGCGTCGACGTCGCCGCCCTGCAGCGCGACGCCAGCGCCGCCGACGTCCTCAACCTCACCCGGGCCACCGGCCTGTCCCGCTTCCCGGTCTACACCGACAGCCTGGACGAGGTCACCGGCACCGTCACGCTCAAGGACGCGCTGGCCGTCCCGGCCGCGCGGCGCGCCACCGTCCGGGTCGGCGACCTCGCCGTGCCGCCGCTGCTGGTGCCCGAGACGCTCCCCGCCGAGCGGCTGCTCGACCGGCTGCGCCGCCTCCAGCCGATGGCCATCGTGGTCGACGAGTACGGCGGCACCGCCGGCGTGGTCACCGTCGAGGACATCGTCGAGGAGATCGTCGGCGCGGTGCAGGACGAGCACGACCCGGCCGACACCCCCGAGCTGCTCTCACTGCCGCCGGTCGACGGGCAGCCCGTCTGGGCGGCCGACGGCCGCGCCCGGCTCGACCAGCTGGAGGCCATCGGCCTGCACGCCCCCGAGGGCCCGTACGAGACGCTGGCCGGGCTGGTCTCCGACCTGCTGGGCAAGCTCCCGGACCCCGGTGAGCAGGCCGAGCTGCCCGGCTGGCGGCTCACCGTCGAGGCGGTGGACCGCCACCGGACCAGCAGGGTCCGGGTGGAACGCACCGCCGGACACCACCACTTCCTGGGCGACGACGAGGACGGGACCCGATGACCGCGCTCCAACTGGCCGTCGCCCTGCTGCTGCTGCTCGGCAACGCCTTCTTCGTCGGCGCCGAGTTCGCCGTCGTCTCGGTCCGGCGCAGCCAGATCGAACCGCTCGCCGAGGCCGGCAACAAGCGCGCCCGCACCGTGCTGCACGCGCTGTCCAACGTCTCCGCGATGCTCGCCGCCGCCCAGCTCGGCATCACCGTCTGCTCGCTGGGCCTCGGCGCGCTCGCCGAGCCGACCATCGCCCACCTGCTGGAGGGCCCGTTCCACGCGATCGGCATCCCCGCCGGCCTGCAGCACCCGCTGGCGTACGGCATCGCGCTGGCCGTCGTGGTCTACCTGCACATGGTGATGGGCGAGATGGTGCCGAAGAACATGGCGCTGGCCGGCCCCGAGAAGGCCGCGCTCTGGCTCGGCCCGCCGCTGGACCGCCTCGCCCGCTGGCTGACCCCGGTGATCGCCTTCCTCAACGCCTTCGCCAACGGCATCCTCAGGCTGTTCAAGGTGGAGGCCAAGGACGAGGTGGAGTCGGTCTTCACCACCGAGCAGCTGATCTACCTGCTCGCCGACTCCGGGGACGCCGGCCTGCTGGAGAAGGACCGCCAGGAGCGCCTGGAGGACGCCCTGGAGCTGGGCCGCCGCCCGCTCACCGACGTCCTGCTCACCCCCGAGCAGCTGGTCACCGTGGACACCAAGGTGACCGCCGCCCAGATCGAGGAGCTGTCGCTGCGCACCGGCTTCTCGCGCTTCCCGGTCACCGACGGCGACCCGGCCGGCCACGGCTACCTCGGGTACCTGCACCTCAAGGACATCCTGGACGTCGAGGACCCCTCGGCGCCCGTCCCGGCCCGGCTCTGGCGGCCGATCACCGTGCTGCGCGGCACCCTGCCGCTGGACGACGCGCTGGGCGCGATGCGCCGGGCCGCCTGCCACCTCGCGGCGGTCCTCGACCAGGACGGGCGGACGCTCGGCGTGGTGATGCTGGAGGACGTGCTGGAGGAGCTGGTCGGCGAGGTGCACGACCCGGACCACCGCTCGGCCGCGCTGTAGCGCCCGGAGGCGGTTCGCTCTCGGCGATTCCGCTCTGAGCGTGCGGCTGTTCCCATGCCGGCCACCCGATGGGCAGGGTGGTCGGCATGAGACTTCTCCTGCTGGGTGGTACGGAGTTCGTGGGGCGGGCCGTCGCCGAGGCGGCGCTGGAACGGGGTTGGGAGGTCACGGTCTTCCACCGGGGGACGCACGCCGCGCCGTCCGGGACGCGGGTCCTGCACGGGGACCGCACGGCCGAGGGCGGACTGGCGGCCCTCGCCGAGGGGGAGTGGGACGCGGTGGTGGACACCTGGTCCGCCGCCCCGTCGGCGGTGCGCGACAGCGCCCGCCTGCTGGCCGGCCGGGTCGGCCGCTACGGGTACGTGTCCAGCCGGTCGGTGTACGCCTATCCGACCCCGGCCGGGGCCGACGAGAGCGCCCCGGTCGTGGCCGGCTCTCCGGACGACGGCGAGGTGCCCTACGCCGAGGCCAAGCGCGGCGGCGAGCTGGCGGTGCTGGACGCCTTCGGCGACCGGGCGCTGCTGGTCCGCGCCGGGCTTATCGTCGGACGGTACGAGAACATCGGTCGACTGCCCTGGTGGCTCAACCGGATCGCCCGCGGCGGCCCGGTGCTCGCCCCCGGCCCGCGCGAGCTCGCCCTCCAGTTCATCGACGTCCGCGACCTCGCCGACTGGACCCTGGACGCCCTCGCGGCCGGCCTCGGCGGCCCGTACGACCTGGTCGCCCCGCCCGGCCACAGCAGCACGGGCGAGCTGCTGGAGGCCTGTGCGGCGGTCACCGGCTCGGACGCCGAACTGCGCTGGACGGCTCCGGAGGCGATCGCCGCCGCCGGGATCGAGCCGTGGAGCCGGCTGCCGTTCTGGGTCCCGCCGGGCGAGCTCCACGACACCATGCACGGGGCGTCCGTCGGCAAGGCGGTGGCCGCCGGACTGCGCTGCCGGCCGACGGCCGAGACGGTCGCCGACACCTGGGCCTGGCTGCGGTCCATCGGCGGCGTCGCGCCGCAGCGCCCGGACCGGCCGGCGGTCGGGCTGGACCCGGAGACGGAGGCCGAGGTGCTGGCCGGCTGAGTACCGTGCCCGCCGCGGGGCCGGGACGACGCGCCCCGGCCCCCGCCTCAGCCCCGGCCGTCGATCAGCTCGCCGTAGGCCTGCACCAGGTCCGGCAGCCGCAGCGTGGCGAGGTCCTCCCGGCCGGGCGGCTCGCGCAGCAGGGTGAGCCGCAGGTCGCGGTAGGCGCAGGACTTCTCGTACAGGGTGCGGATGAACCGGCCGTTGCCGAGCTCGTCGATCCAGCCCTCGCGGACCACGTGGGTGCAGATCGAGGCCAGCTCCTCGGCGGCGTCCTCGTCCCAGCCGTCGCCGTCCTGCCCGGCGAGCGCGGCGCCGATCGCGGTCAGCTCGCCGGGGCGGTAGCTGGGGAAGTCGACCCGGGTGGTGAAGCGGGAGTTGAGGCCGGGGTTGGCGGCCAGCAGCCGGTTCATGCCCTCGGGGTAGCCGGCCAGGATCACCACCAGCCGGTCCCGGTTGTCCTCGGCGCGCTTGAGCAGCACCTGGAGCGCCTCGTCGCCGTACGCGTCGCCCTTGCTGTAGCCGGAGTTGGAGAGGCTGTAGGCCTCGTCGATGAAGAGCACGCCGTCCAGCGCGGAGTCGATCAGCTCGTTCGCCTTGACGGCCGTCTGGCCGAGGAACTCGCCGACCAGGTCCGCTCGTTGGGCCTCCACCAGATGGTCGCCGGAGAGCAGGCCGAGGGCGTGGAACACCCGGCCGAGGATCCGTGCGACGGTGGTCTTGCCGGTTCCGGAGGGCCCGGAGAAGACGAAGTGGCGCTTGGGCGGCTGAACCGGCAGGCCCTGTTCGGCGCGCAGCCGGGCCATCCGCAGCTGCGCGGAGAGCGCCCGGACCTGCCGCTTCACCGGCTCCAGGCCGACCATGAGCGAGAGTTCGGCCAGCGCGGCGTCCAACTCGGCCTGGTCGCCCTCACGTTCGAGCGCCGGATAGGTGTTGGCCGCGCGGGGGAGGACGGCCTCGCCGCGGGCCGGCGCGGGCGCGGTCGGGGAGACGGCGGCGGGTTGCGGCGCCGTGGAGCCGGAGCGTCCGCCGGTGGCCAGCGGGGGCGGTGCGCCGCCCCCGCCGGATCTGTTGTCGGTGCCCGCGCCCGGTCCGGCGCCGGTGGGCACGACCGGGAAGCCGTCCTCGTCCGGCGCGGCGCCGTCCGGCACCGCCCCGTCCGTGAAAGCCCCGTCCGTGAACGCCCCGTCCGCCCCGTCCGTGAACGGCTCGTCGAGGACCGGTCCGCCGAAGGGGTCCAGGCCGCCGAGGGGGTCCGGGAGTCCGGGGGAGCCGGCCGGATCCGCCCCGGCCTGATCGGCGCCGGGCGTCTCGAAGTCCGGCAGGTCCAGCAGCGCGGCGTCCAGCGCGTCCTCCTCCGCTCCGCCGCCCCGCCCCGCCTCCCGGCCGCCGGCGCCGGCGGCGTCCAGCAGGGTGTCGGCGACGGCGTCCTCGGCCGAGATCGCCGCGAGCCGGGCCGCGGTGTCCATGAACGCCGGGTCGGCCCGGTGCACCGCCCGGTAGAGGGGTAACGCGGCCGCGCTGCGCCCGGCGCCCTCGTAGGCCCGCCCCAGCCAGTACCGCAGCTCCTTGCGCTGCGGCTGCTCGGAGCGGCAGCGGGCGAGCGAGGCGGCGAGCGGGGCCTGGGCCTGGGCGCACATGTCCAGCCGGACCCGCGCCATGCCGGCGAAGAGCCCGGCCTCGATGCCGAGCAGGGCGTCGTCGAGCAGCCGGTCGGTGTCCCGGATCAGCTGCTCCCAGTCCTTGAGCAGATAGGAGCGGCAGGCGTGCAGGAAGCGCGCCGACGGGTCCTCTGCGGGGGCCGGGCACTGCTCCAACGCCTGGTCCAGCTCGGTGAGGTGACGGCCGTCCAGCCAGTGCGAGGCGTGCGCGAGGGTGAGGTCGCGCGGGGTCTCCAGCACCGGCTGCACCCACCAGCCGAGCCAGTACCAGGAGCTGAGCGGGCGGGCGTGCCGCTGCCGCTGCTCACCGAACCGCTTGCGGTGGCGGTACATCGCCAGCAGCGCGCCGGAGGTGTCGCTGCGCAGGGCGTGCAGGCCGAGCCAGGCGTCGGCCATGCCGGGGTCGAGCCGCACGGCGGCCCGGAACTCCTCCTCGGCGCGGCTGTACGCCCCGGCCGTGTAGGCGTCCATGGCACGCAGCCAGGCGCGGTCGGCGAGCCGGTTCGGTGCCGGGCCGCCCGCGCTGCTGCTCTGGGAACTCTCCGTCGTCACTCAACGCCCCCCGCGGTGTGGCTCGGGGCCCGGCCGGTGCGGCGGTGTCGCGGACCCCGCCGGTGGTCGTCTGCCCCCGGGGCGCATATGCGCCTGCCAGGAATCGTACCGGCGACACGCTGATCCGGAAGGGTGCCGCACGATGTCAAAAGCGATCGGGCGGACGGCCGTTGACGGGTGGCCGGACCGGGGGAGGGGTGATCGGACGGCATCCCCGGCTCACGGGGGAACAAGCCGGGGATACCGGGTCCGAGGCTGCGGAACCAGTGGTTCCGGCAACGAATGAGAACCTAATTCCCGGCGACGCCGCAGGTCAAGATGGTTGTTGAAGATTCACCGACGGTGCTCGGCGCGATCCGCCCGGTCACCCCGTCGACCACCGTGCCGGCGTGCGGACGGCTCGGGTCGGCGGCGAAATGCGCCGATTCGGCGAGCGCCCAGCCGGCCCAGAACTCCGCCAGCCCCGGCCCGTCGCGCTCCTCGCCGCGCCGCCGGGCCGCGGCCGCGTCCAGCTCCATCCACACCAGCCGGCTCAGCCACGGCCGCACCGCGCGCCGCCCGGCGCCCACCCCCTCGACCAGCACCACCGGTGCGAGCGGCACCGCGGCCGTCCCCGCGAACCGGCGCAGCGTCCAGTCGTACACCCGGTACCGCGCGTCCCGCCCCGCCGCCAGCGGCTCCAGCACCTGCGTGCGCAGCCGTCCGGTCCAGCCGAACGGCTCCTCGTGCGTCGCCAGGTCGTCCAGGTGCACCACCGGGGCGCCGCCCAGCGCGGCCGACAGCCGGCCGGCGAAGGTCGTCTTGCCCGAGCCCGCGTGCCCGTCCACCGCCACCAGCCGCACCGGGCCGCAGGACGGCGCCAGCGCCCGCAGCTCGGCGGCGAGCGCGCCGAGCGTGTCCCGGGCGCCGCGGGCGCCGACGGTCTGGGGCCCCACTACCGGGGCGGCGGAAGTCTTGGAAGCAGCCACAACGTCAACCCTACGGGGGGCCGTACGCCGATACGGACAGTGATCCGGTGCAGGTCGTGACGGCAGCGCCTCGATCGGGCATACTCGCATCGCCGAGCATGTGAACGGCCGTTCACCGCGATCCGGTGCCGGCCGGGCCGAGCTGCCACACCCCGCGCGGGCCCGACCACACCCGGGGGGCCCGGCGCACGACCGAGGAGGCGACCAGCCACCATGACCACCTCCCCCGCGAAGGCCGTCGACCGCCAGCTGCCCAGCGACGAGGCCCGCGAGCTCCTGAGCCTCACCCGGGACCTCGTCCAGCGCGAGCTGCAGCCGCGCGCCGCGGAGGACGAGGCCGCCGGCCGGTTCCCGCGCGAGGTCTTCCGCACGCTCGGCGAGGCGGGCCTGCTCTCGCTCCCCTACGAGGAGCGCTACGGCGGCGGCGAGCAGCCGTACGAGGTCTACCTGCAGGTGCTGGAGGAGCTGGCGGCCGGCTGGCTCGCCATCGGCCTCGGCGTCAGCGTGCACACCCTCTCCTGCCACGCCCTCGCCACCTTCGGCACCGACGAGCAGCGCGACCGCTGGCTGCCCGGCATGCTCTCCGGCGAGCAGCTCGGCGCCTACTGCCTCTCCGAGCCGCAGTCCGGCTCCGACGCCGCCGCCCTGCGCACCCGCGCCGACCTGGACGGCGAGGAGTACGTGGTGAGCGGCACCAAGGCCTGGATCACCCACGGGGGCCGGGCCGACTTCTACAGCGCGCTGGTGCGCACCGGCGAGGAGGGTGCGCGCGGCATCAGCTGCCTGCTGGTGCCCGGCGACCAGCCCGGCCTCTCGGCCGCCCCGCCGGAGCAGAAGATGGGCATGAAGTCCTCGCCGACCGCCCAGCTGCACTTCGACGGCGCCCGGGTCTCCCGCGACCGGCTGGTCGGCACCGAGGGCCAGGGCTTCCAGATCGCGCTCGCCGCGCTGGACTCCGGCCGGCTCGGGATCGCCGCCTGCGCGATAGGGGTCGCCCAGGCCGCGCTCGACCTCGCCGTGGACTACGCGGGCACCCGCCGCCAGTTCGGGCGCCCGATCGCCGACTTCCAGGGCCTGTCGTTCATGCTCGCCGACATGGCCACCCAGATCGAGGCCGGCCGCTCGCTCTACCTGGCCGCCGCCCGCCGCCGCGACGCCGGCCTGGCGTTCTCCAAGGAGGCGGCGATGGCCAAGCTGTTCTGCACCGACGCCGCGATGCGGGTGGCCACCGACGCCGTCCAGGTGCTCGGCGGCTACGGCTACACCCAGGACTTCCCGGCCGAGCGCTACATGCGCGAGGCCAAGGTGCTGCAGATCGTCGAGGGCACCAACCAGATCCAGCGCCTGGTGATCGGCCGCCACCTCACCAAGGCCTGAGCCCCGGGCCCCGGCGGCGGGCCGGGTCCCGACCCCCGACCGGCCGCCCCCGGCTCCGCGAGGAGCCGCGCGGGGCGGTCCGGAACGGCCCCCGGGCGTCACTCCAGGGTGCGGAGCGACGCCCGGGGGCCGTTCTGTCGTGCCGTCAGCAGCCCTGCGGCGCGCGGGGGTTCAGCGCCTGGGCTCGGCTGCGGGGCTCAACGTCGGGGCTCGGCCGCGGGGTTCAGCGCCGCGAGAAGCGGCCGCGCTGCTCCGGGATGGCCGGCGCGGGGGCCGAGCGGACCGGGCGGTGCACCAGCGCGTGCGAGAACGGCTGGGTGCGCCAGTCGTGCTCGCCCGGCAGCGCCATCAGCGCGTCCAGGGCGGCGGACCCGGCCTCCTCCTCGCTCTCCACCTCGACCAGGTCGTCCGTCGGCGCGCCCGAACCGGGGCAGAGCGCGGGCGAGAAGGGGTGCCAGGGCCGCGGCAGGACGGCGTGCTGCGGCAGCCGCTCCTCGTCGCCCACGAGGGCGATCGGGCGCCGGCACGACGGGCAGTGCACCCGGACGATCTCCCAGGCGTCGGCCTCGCCCGGATCCAGCCCCGGCTCGGTCTCGTAGGGGACCGCGAGGTCCTCGCGGTCGGTCGTATCGTGGGCGTCGTCCGCGCCCGTCGGGCGCTGGTCGGTAACGCGCATGGTGATCCCCCTTGGATCGGGCCCGGCGTGGTCGCCCGGGGCCACAACCAGCACTTCCCGCCGAAACGGACTCATAACCCTGCGGTTCGGCGCACTGTGATGCACCGGGTGTGTCCTTCGCCACATTCGTCCGGCATGTGCCCGTGCGGCACCCCGGGGCGCGCCGGGTGACGCTCCGCGCTCCCTTCCCCGGCCCCGCGTGCGCCCCGGGGACCGGAGGCCGTGCGCCCCCCGCGGCGCGATCCGCACGCCCCCGGAGGGGGTAGGTTTGCGCCTTGTGGAGGATCTCGACCAACGCATCGTCCAGCTGCTCCTCCAGGACGGCCGGATGAGCTACACGGACCTGGGCAAGGCCACCGGCCTGTCCACCTCGGCGGTGCACCAGCGGGTGCGCCGGCTGGAGCAGCGCGGGGTGATCCGCGGCTACACCGCGATCGTCGACCCGGACGCCGTCGACCTGGCGCTCACCGCCTTCATCTCGGTCAAACCCTTCGACCCCAGCGCCCCGGACGACACACCAGAGCGGCTGGCCGACCTGCCCGAGATCGAGGCCTGCCACAGCGTCGCGGGCGACGAGAACTACATCCTCAAGGTCCGCGTCGGCGCCCCCGGCGACCTGGAGGACCTGCTGGCGCGCATCCGCAGCGCCGCCGGCGTCTCCACCCGCACCACCGTCGTCCTGTCCACCCCCTACGAGGCGCGACCCCCGAAGCTCTGACCGGCCCGCGCGGGGGTGCAGACTAGGCCGCATGACCGAACGCACCCTCCCTCCTGGCCCGCCCTCGGGCAGGAGGGGCCCCCGAACCGTCCTGCTGCGCGGCGGCGCCGTCTACAGCCCCGCCGACCCCTTCGCCACCGCCATGCTCGTCGAGGGCGAGCACGTCGCCTGGGTAGGCAGCGACGGCGCCGCCGAGGCGTACGCGCAGACCGCCGACGAGATCGTCGAGCTGGACGGCGCCCTGGTCACCCCCGCCTTCGTCGACGCCCATGTGCACGCCACCTCCACCGGCCTCGCGCTGACCGGCCTCGACCTCACCGGCACCCCCTCGCTGGCCGCCGCGCTGGCCGCGCTCACCGCCTTCGCCGCCGCCCAGGAGCACCCCGGAGGCGTGCTGATCGGCCACGGCTGGGACGAGACCGGCTGGCCGGAGGGCCGCCCGCCCACGCTCGCCGAGCTGGACGCCGCGGCCGGGGGCGCCGCCGTCTACCTCTCCCGCACCGACGTGCACTCCGCCCTCGCCACCAGCGCCCTGCGCGCGCTGACCGAGGGCCTCGCCGGGCAGCCCGGCTTCCACGCCGACGGCCCGCTCACCCGCGACGCCCACCACGCCGTGCGGCGCACCGCGCTCGCCCGCCTCACCCCCGGGCAGCGCCGCGCCGCCCAGCGCGCCGCCCTGGCCCGCGCCGCCGAGCTCGGCATCGGCGCCCTGCACGAGTGCGCCGGGCCCGAGATCTCCTCCGAGGAGGACCTCACCGCCCTGCTGGAGCTGGCCGCCGAGGGCGAGGGCCCCGAGGTCTTCGGCTACTGGGGCGAGCTGAGCGGGCGCGGCGGCGTCGAGACCGCCCGCCGGCTCGGCGCGGTCGGCGCGGGCGGGGACCTCTTCGTCGACGGCGCGCTCGGCTCGCACACCGCCTGCCTGCACCGCGACTACACCGACGCCCCGCACACCGGCACCGCCTACCTGACCGCCGCCCAGGTCGCCGACCACGTCGCGGCCTGCACCGAGGCTGGCCTGCAGGCCGGGTTCCACGCGATCGGCGACGCCGCGGTCGCCGCCGTCGTCGAGGGCGTCCGCGCCGCCGGCGCCCGGGTCGGCGCCGACCGGGTCCGCGCGCTGCGCCACCGGGTCGAGCACGCCGAGGCGCTGGACGACAAGACCGTCGCCGCCTTCGCCGAGCTCGGCCTGACGGCCTCCGTGCAGCCCGCCTTCGACGCCGCCTGGGGCGGCCCGGACGGCATGTACGTCCAGCGGCTCGGCGCCGAGCGGGCCGCCGCGCTCAACCCCTTCGCGGCCCTGCTGCGCTCCGGCGTCCCGCTGGCCTTCGGCTCGGACGCCCCGGTCACCCCGCTCGACCCCTGGGGCACCGTCCGGGCCGCCGCCTTCCACCGCACGCCCGAGCACCGGATCTCGGTGCGCGCCGCGTTCACCGCCCACACCCGCGGCGGCTGGCGGGCGATCGGCCGCGACCAGGACGGCGTGCTCGTCCCCGGCGCGGTCGCCAGCTTCGCCGTCTGGGCCGCGGGCGACCTGGTCGTCCAGGCCCCGGACGACCGGGTGGCCGGCTGGTCCACCGACCCGCGCTCCGGCACCCCGGGCCTGCCCGACCTCACCCCCGGCGAGCCGCTGCCCACCTGCCTGCGCACCGTGGTCCGCGGCCGCACCGTCCACCTGGCGGCCGCCGGGTAGCGCGGAGCACCGCGGTGGGGGGGGGGGGCGGGCGCGCCCCCCCCCCCCCCGCCCGCCCCACCCGCACCGCCCGGGGGGGGGGGCGGGGGGCGGAGAGGGGGGGCGGGCGCCCAGC
>NZ_JBHVIV010000016.1:43639-119301 GCF_042799475.1 Kitasatospora sp. NPDC057692
TTTCACCCCCTTCCGCCCCCTTGTGTTTGTGGTGGGGGTGGGGGGGTCTTTTTTTTTTCTCACAGAGCGGGGGCGCGGCCCCCGGGGGGGGGGGGGGGGCGCCGCCCCCCCCCCCCCACCGCCGGTACGACCCTCAGCTCACGGCCGGGTGTCGTTCCGGGGTACCTTCTTCGGACAGCGTCCGAACAGCCGTCCCCGTTCCCCCGCGGGGCGGCGGCGAGAGAGATGGTGCGACGGTGGCCATGCCCGTCACCCAGGAGCGGTCCGGGACCGCACCCGAGACCCCCGACGAGGCATCAGGCCCGGGCCGCGCGGCCCGTGCGCTCGCCCGGATCCGGGCCGGCCTTCCCCGCACCGGGCTGGCCGCGCTCGCCGGCCTGCTGCTCGCGCTGGCCTTCCCGCCGTTCGACCTCTGGCCGCTGTCGGTCCTCGGCGTCGCCGCGCTCTCCCTGCTCACCCGGGGCCGCACCGCCCGCCAGGCCGCCTGGACCGGCTTCGCCTTCGGCCTGCCGTTCTTCCTGATGCTGCTCAGCTGGCTGCGGGTGATCGGCTGGGACGCCACGGTCGGCCTGTCGGTCATCGAGGCGCTCTTCCTCGCCGCCCTCGGCTCCGGCCTCGCCGTCACCTCCCGGCTGCCCGGCTGGCCGCTCTGGGGCGCCTGCCTGTGGATCACCCAGGAGTGGGCCCGCGACCGGCTGCCGCTCGGCGGCTTCCCCTGGGGCCGGCTCGCGTTCGCGAACACCGCCACTCCGTACACCCCGCTGGCCGCGCTCGGCGGCGCCCCGCTGGTGACCTTCGCCGTCGCCCTCTCCGGCACCCTGCTGGCCTGGGCGGCCGTGCGGGCGGTCGGCCGCGGCACCGCGCGCCGTCCGGTGCAGGCCGCGGCCGCCGGGCTCGGCGCCGTCGCCGCGCTGCTCGCCGGTTACCTGGTGCCGGTGCCCACCGCGCCCGCCGACACGGTCAAGGTCGCCGTCATCCAGGGCAACGTGCCCAACCCCGGCATGGACTTCCTGGGCCGCCCGATGATGGTGCTCAACAACCACGCCGCCGCCACCGAGAAGCTCGCCGAGGACATCGCGGCCGGCCGGGTGGAGAAGCCGGACATCGTCATCTGGCCGGAGAACTCCTCCGACCTCGACCCGTTCAGCGACCCGGCGGCCTACGCGCGGATCGACGAGGCCGTGCGGGCGGTCGGCGTGCCCACCCTGGTCGGCACCCTGGTGGACGGCCCCGACGAGCAGCACGTGCAGAACGAGGGCATCGTCTGGGACCCGAAGACCGGCCCGGGCGCCTCCTACACCAAGCAGCACCCGGTGCCGTTCGGCGAGTACGTGCCCTTCCGCGACCAGCTGTCCAAGGTGATCACCCGGCTCCAGCGGGTCGCCCGGGACTTCTACCCCGGCGACCACAACGGCGTCATGCAGCTCGGCCCGGCCCGGATCGGCGACGTCATCTGCTTCGAGGTCGCCTACGACGAGATCGTCCGCGACACCGTCGACCAGGGCGCCCGGGTCCTCGTCGTGCAGACCAACAACGCCACCTACGCCAAGACCGGCCAGCCGGAGCAGCAGCTCGCGATGAGCCGGCTGCGCGCCGTCGAGCACGGCCGCGCGGTGCTGATCGCCGCGACCAGCGGCATCAGCGCGGTGATCGCCCCGGACGGCAGCGTCGTCCAGCGCACCGAGGAGCTGACCGCCGCCGAGCTGTCCGCGACCGTCCCGCTGCGCGACGGCACCACCGTCGCCGACCGGGTCGGGGCCGTTCCGGAGTGGACCCTCGCGGTGGCCGGCCTGCTGGCCTGCGCCGGCGGCGTCCTGCTCGCCCGCCGGCGCCGCACCGGCGCGGACGGCGCGAACACTGCCCCGAAGGGCACCCCCGAGGGCACCCCGGAGGATGCCCCGGGCGGAACACCGGCCGCCGGCTGACCGTTGGACCAGGTGGTGCCGTAGCCGGCCCGGACCTCCCGTGCGGCGCGCAGAGCACCGCCTGGAGTGGATTCGTACCGTGACCCAGCAAGCTACCCCCGCCCGTCCGGCGCCGCGCTCGAAGCTGCGGCGGGTGCTGCCGCTGCTGCTGACCGCCTGGCTGGTGCTGGAGATCTGGCTGCTGGTCCAGGTCGGCTCGTGGCTGGGCGGCCTGACCGTGGTGCTGCTGCTGATCGCCGGCGCGGTGATCGGCGGTTCGCTGATCAAGCGGGCCGGCCGGCGGGCGCTGTCGGCGGCCCTGGAACAGACCCGCGACCCGCAGTCGAAGCAGCCGCAGACCGGCACCAGCCTGACCGTGCTGGCCGGCCTGCTGCTGATCCTGCCGGGCTTCCTCTCGGACGTCCTGGCACTGACCCTGCTGTTCCCGCCGACCCGCGCGCTGTGGCGGGCGGTCGGACGCCGGGTGGCCGACAAGGCGCTGCGCTCGACCTCGGTCGTCGGCGCCGACCCGTTCGCGGACGCGATGCGGCTGCAGGAGCAGCTGCGCATCCACCGCCCCGACGGCAAGGTGGTCCAGGGCGAGGTGGTGGAGCCGGGCAGCGGTCCGTCCGCCGGGCCGCAGGGGCCGGACACCACCTACCGCCCGCCGATCAACGGCTGACCCGGTCACCGGCCCCCGGCGATCCCCGGGGGCCGGTGCCGGCCCACGCGAAAGGGACCCTGGTGGCCAGGGTCCCTTTTCGCGTGCCCCCGCCCGTCGGCGGGAGCGGGGTCAGGCGCTCTTGCGGGTGTCCCGCGGGTGCACCGCGAGGTTCATCCCACCGGAGCGGAGCACGGCCAGCCGTTCGGCCAGCACCTCCTCCAGCTCCTCGCGCGTCCGGCGCTCCATCAGCATGTCCCAATGGGTGCGCGTCGGCTTCACCTTCTTCTCCTCCGGCTCGTCGCCGTCGAGGAGTGCAGCCTCCTGGCCACAGAAACGGCATTCCCAGGTCGAGGGGATCTCGGCCTCGACCGAGAAGGGAACCTCGAATCGGTGTCCGTTCTGACATGCGTACTCGACGGTCTGGCGGGGAGCCAGGTCGATACCGCGGTCGGTCTCGTAGCTAGTGGCCCCGAGTCGCGTGCCGCGGAGAGCTCGCTCGCTCATGAATCGTGCCTCCCGGGCTTATGGCCCACAGGACTAGTGTGGTCGCTGTTCTTCGTCGTTCGGTCAACGCTCGGCTTCCGACGAAGATTCCCGTCCCGGGACATGCGTCGTCTGTCGTGCCGCCCCTGTTTGTACCCACCGGCGCCCGATTTGTCACATCTGGCCGGTGATATCACCCCAGGTGTCACCTATTTCACATCTGGCGATCGGTCGGCCGTTCCCCGACGAGCGTACCGGGACGGGAACCGGCGGCCTGCGCCGCCCCTCCCGTCCGGGTGCCGGTCCGCCGGTCCGCCGGTCCGCCGGTCAGGCGAGCGGGCGGAAGCGTAGCGCGCCCGGGCCCTTGGCGAGGTCCACCCCGCCGTGCGGCTCGGGGCCGAGCTCCACCGGGACGGTCGCCGGGCCGTCCGGAACCGGCTGCACGGGCCGGACCGGTTGCACGGGCGGCACCGGTTGCACGGGCGGCACCGGCGCGGCGGGGGCGGCCGGGGCGGGCGCCTCGGTGCGGGTGTCGCGGTGCGGCAGCAGGGCGATCACGGCGTCGCGCAGCGCGGCCGGGGCCTCCTCGTCCAGCGGGTCGACGGTGGCCGGCACCTGGAGGCGGACCGGGGCGCCGGTGCCGATCCGGGCGTAGCCGCGTCCGGCCGGGGCCTGCGCGGCGGGAACGATGTCCAGCGGCACCCCGAGCGCCGCGTGGCCCGCCTCCGGGCCGGCCGGGCCGAGCACCACCCGGGCCCGGGTGGTGGCCCGTACGCTCGGCGAGATCCGGTCCCGGGCCTCGACGTCGTCGGCGACCACCACGGTGACCCGGGCGGCCCGGCCGTGCCGCAGCGGCAGCTCCAGGAGGTCCTGCGGGTCGGGGCGGCCCTCGGCGTGGGCCAGCTCGCTCAGCTCGGTCGGGTGGTCGAGCAGCAGCCACAGCGGCCGGGTGACGTCCTCCGGGGCGGCGGTGCCGGCGTGCCGGGCGGCGTTCAGCACGGTGAGCCGGCGCTCGGTCTCCCGGGCCGCCCACTGCAGCGCGGCCAGCGCGCCGTGCAGGCTGGTCTCCACGGTGTGCACGCCGGGCCGGTTGACCAGGCAGGCGTGCTCGCCGGTCCCGGCGCCGTCGATCACCACCAGGTCGGCGAAGGGCAGCGCCTGCAGCGCCACCGAGCGGACCAGGCTGGAGGTGCCGTAGCCGGCGACGCCGAGTGCCAGCAGGTGGGGCTCGGCCGAGCGCGGGCCGGTGCGCCAGACCACCGGCGGCTGCTGGGCGAGCGCCCCGCCCTGGTGCACCGGGATGGTGCGGGCGCTGCCGTCGCCGTCGGTGAAGCCGAGCACGATCTCGCCGGGGGCCGCCACGAACCGCTGCGCGGCGATGTCGGTGGGCAGCGGCGCCAGGGCGGCGATCCGCAGCGTGTTGGACTCCTCGTCCCAGTCGAAGCGGTACTCCCGGGCCCGCCCGGCCTTGCCCTGCACGACCTGCTCGATCCGGGCCCGGGCGGCCGGCTCGGTGTCGGTGAAGTACGCCGGGTAGGCGATCTCCAGCCGGGCGAGCCGGCCCTCGGCGTCGAACTCCCAGCCGGAGAAGACGTCCCGGTGGCTGCCCTCGTGGTGGTAGAGCGGGCCGAGCCCGTCGGGCCCGGCCAGGTACGGGGTGAGCGCCGCGTACAGCGCGCCGAGCTTGACCTCGGCGAGGTCCGGCTCGGGCGGGGCGGGCGCGGCCTTGGGGGCGCGGCCCGCCCAGGCGGCGCTGGCCATCAGCGCGATCAGCGCGAACAGCACGCCGTGCGGCAGCAGGTAGATCCCGATCAGCAGGGCGGCGGTCAGGAAGAGCGTCGGTCCGCGCCGGTCCTTCGGGGTGCTCCGCCAGCGCTCCTTGGCCCAGGCGGTGTGGTGGCGCAGTCCGCGGCCGATGACGGTGAGCGGCGCGAACATGTCGGAGGCGTGGTCGCCGGCGGTGCGGACGAGGTCGCGGCCCCTGGTGAGGTGGTGGCGGTTGAGCGGCATTCCTGGCTCCCCGGGCGGGTGGGACGGTCGGTGGGAAGGGCTGGCGGCAACGACCTGGCCCGGGGCGGTGGGATCCGCGCCCGGGCCGGTACGGGGGAGTGGGCCTAGAACTTGATGCCGCCGAGCAGGCTGGCGAGGCTGGCGCCGCCCGCCGTGATGCTCGGTGCGATCGAGGAGCCGGCGACGTAGAAGCCGAACAGGGCGCAGACGAGGGCGTGGGAGACCTTGAGTCCGTCCCTGCGGAAGAACAGGAAGGCGATGGTGCCGAACAGGACGATGCCGGAAATCGAGAGGATCACGATCTGCTCCTCGGGGGGAGAGGGCGGGGACAGTGCCACGGAAAGTGCCACAATCGTGACAAAAGGTAATAGCGGATGGAACGGGGCAAATGGGTGGATTCCCGGAGTTGCCGCCCCGGGCCGAAAAGTTCGCCCGAACGGCTGCGCAACCTTCGCGCCCACGCCTCGTGCGCTAGCGTGCCTCCGGCGCGACCACCGACAACGCCGGACGGCCCCCGCCGGGGCGCGTCCCCGCAGAAAGGCCGAGACATGACCCACACCCCCGACGCCGATGTGATCGCCCTGGCCGGCAGGCTCTTCGACGCCGCCCGGGCCGGCGACACCGCCACCCTCGCCGCGTACGTCGACGCCGGTGCCCCGGCCGACCTCACCAACGACCGCGGCGACACCCTGCTGATGCTCGCCGCCTACCATGGCCACGCCGCCGCCGTCACGGCCCTGCTGGAGCGCGGTGCCGACCCGGACCGGGCCAACGACCGCGGCCAGACCCCGCTCGCCGGCGCCGTGTTCAAGGGCGGCGACGACGTCGTCGACGCGCTGCTCGCGGGCGGCGCCGACCCGGCCGCCGGCACGCCGTCCGCCGTCGACACCGCCCGGATGTTCGGCAAGGAGGCCCTGGTCGCACGCTTCGAGGGCCGCCCCGAGGCGGGCTGAGCGCGGGCCGTAGGCTTGACCACCATGGAGAGCACCACCACCGGCGGCCCCTTCGTGCACGACACGCAGGGCGACGGCATCGAGATCCGGATCACCGGCTTCGGCCACCCCGACGCCCAGCTCCTCGCGGCAGAGGTCCAGCAGGAGTACGTCCGGCGCTACGGCGAGGCGGACCTCACCGAGCTGCACCCCGAGCACTTCGACCCGCCGGCCGGCCTCTTCCTGGTCGCCTACCTGGACGGCGTGCCGGTCGCCTGCGGCGGCTGGCGGGCCAAGCGGGCCGCGCCGTTCGGCATCCGCGACACCGACGCCGAGCTGAAGCGGATGTTCGTCCGCCCGCAGGCGCGCGGCCGCGGCCTGGCCCGGGTGGTGCTGCGCCACCTGGAGCGGACCGCCGCCGAGGCCGGGCGCACCCGGTTCATCCTGGAGACCGGCACCGAGCAGCCCGAGGCCGTCGCCCTGTACGCCTCCGAGGGCTACGCGGCGATAGAGAAGTTCGGCCTCTACCGCGAGCACGAGCAGAGCATCTGCCTCGGCAAGGAGTTCGACGGCGCGTCCGCCGTCTGACCCGCGCCCCGGCCGGGTAGCCTCCCGAGGGGTCCGAAGGATCCCTCGGGAGGGCTCGCGGGAGACGGGGGACGGGACGGATGACCGGATCGGTGCCACCCGCCCCGCCCGCCGAACCCGGCCCGCTCTCCGAACCCGGCCCGCTTGCCGAACTCGCCGCGCCCGGCGGGCCGTTGGAGCGGCTGGTGGCCGCCGGGCTGCGCGCCGCCGGGACCGGCGGCGTCTGGTCGGTCGGCGACGCGGGCGGCGTCCGGGGCCGCGGCCGCGCCGGGGTGCTCGGCCGAGGTCCTCACGGCGCACGGCCGATGGACCACGACACGGTCTTCGACCTGGCCAGCGTCACCAAGATCGTCGCGCTCTGGCCGTGTGCCGGGGCCCTGTGGCAGGCCGGCCGCCTGCCGCTGGACCGCCCCCTCGGCGACTACTGGCCCCCGGCCGCGGGCCGTCCCGTCGGAGCCGTGACGGCCCGTCAACTGCTCACCCACACCGCGGGCCTGCCGCTGCGCACCCGGTTCGCCGAACTGTACGGGCGCGACCCGGCGGCGATCAGGGCCGGGGTGCTCGCCGCCCCGCTGCACCGCCCGCCCGGCGCCGCCGTCGAGTACACCGACCGGGCCGCCGTCCTGCTCGGCCACCTGGTGGAGGACCTGGCCGGCGCCCCGCTCGACGAACTCGCCGCCCGGCGGACCTGGCGGCCGCTCGGCATGGCCGACACCGGCTACGGCCCGCTCGGTCCGGAGCGCGAAGGCCGCACCGCCCCCACCGAGTACGAGCCGGCGGCGGGCGCCCCGCTGCGCGGCGTCGTGCACGACCCCTCCGCCCGGCTGCTCGGCGGCGTCTCCGGCAACGCCGGAGCCTTCTCCACCGCCCGCGACCTGGAACGCTTCCTCACCGCGCTGCTGACCCCGCCCGCCGCGGCCGGGCCCCCGTGGGACGGCCCGTGGACCGCCGAGTCGCTGCGGGTGCACACCGGCGGCCTCGCGCCCGCCCGCGGCCTGTCCTGGCTCTGCGCCGCCGGTACCGACCCGGCCGAGGGCACCTTCGTCCACTACGGCTTCACCGGCACCGGCATCTGGATCTCCCGCCGCCGCGGCCGCTGGGCGCTGCTGCTCAGCAACAAGGTCCACTACGACCGGGACTTCCGGCCGCTCACCGACCTGCGCAACGCCTTCCGCCGGGCGGTCTTCGGTTAGGGCGCGGGACGAAAGGCGTCGCCCGGGAATTCCGTGAGCCATTCGGACGATGCTTCACGCCATTGACGGGGGAGCCCCCGAGGGGCATGCTGATCCCTGTTGCGGGACCATTGCGCAAGGCTGTCACCGATATTTCCGACGCCCCGGGGGAAGGGCGCCGGAAACAGGGCCGGAAGGCTCCCGGATTTGTGGGGGCGAATCCGCTCCGGCCCTCGGGGGGTGTCGGCCGCTCCGCCTCGGCCGGGATCGGCCGAGGTCAGCGCCGTGCCGCCCGGAGGGATACGACCCGGGCGGCGGCGACCGCGAGTTTCCAGGGCAGCGCACGATTTCAGGAATGCGGTGATTCCATGGTGGTCCAGAACTCCGCCGGAGACCGGCGCAGGAACTTCCCGGGCGACGGCCGGGGGATATTCGCGGAAGAGTCCGGCAAGTCCGCCCGGCCGGTTTCCGGGGCGGCTCCGGAGGAATTTCCGGGCGAGGACTTCGGGACGGCGCTGCGGCGGCTCAGGCTGGAGCGCGGCCTGTCCATGCGGGCCCTCGCCCAGCGGCTCGGCTACAGCGCGCACAGCGTCTTCTCCGACATCGAGGCCGGCCGCCGCATCCCCTCCGAGTCGCTGACCGGCTCCTACGAGGAGTGCTTCGGCCTGCCGCCGGGCTCGCTGCTCCCGCTGCGGCGGCGCGCCCTGGCCGACCGGGCCCGCCGGCTGACCGACCGCCCGGCCGCCGCCCCGGCGCCGGTGGCGCCGCTCCCGCCGGAGACCGCCCGGGCCGCGGACGGTGGGCCGCACCGGCCGGCCGCGTCCGACTCGGTGCTGGACGCCGCCGCCCGGCTGGCCGTCGCGGTCCTCTCCCGCACCCGGACCGTGGTCGACCGCTGGCGCGGGTGAGGACCCCGGCGGCGCTCCCTCAGCCCGCGGTGGCGGCGCGCCGCGCCAGGCACTCGGCGCGGGCGGCGCGGACGTCCTCGTCGTCCGGGAGCAGCTCGGCGGCGATCTCCAGGTCGGCCAGCGCCGCCTCCCAGCGGTCCGTGCGCAGCAGCACGTAGGCGCGGTTGAAGCGGACCAGCGGATCCTCGGGCGCGAGGCGGACGGCGCGCTGGAGATCGGCCAGCGCGGCCTCCGGTTCGCCCGCCCGATAGGCGGCGCCGGCCCGGCCGCACAGCGCGGGCAGCAGGTCGGGGTCGGTGCGCAGCGCCCGGTCGAAGGCCTCGATGGCGGAGCGCTGGTCGTCCTGCTCGGCGTGCACCCGGCCCAGCACCGCCAGCAGGTGGGCGTTGTCCGGGGCCAGTGCCAGACCGGCCAGGGCGTCGCGCCCGGCGCCCGCGACGTCGCCCTCGTCCAGCAGCAGCCCGGCCCGGTTGACGTAGGCGTCGACGAAGCTCGGGTCCAGCACCAGCACGTAGCCGAAGTCGGCGAGCGCGCCCTCGACGTCACCCAGCGAGCAGCGGACGTCGCCGCGGTTGTAGTACACCTCCGGGAACGGCGGGCCGAGCCGCAGCGCGGTCTCGTACGCGGCCAGGGCGCCCTCCTCGTCGCCGCGCCGGCGCAGCAGGTTGCCGAGGTCGAAGTGGTACTCCGGGTGGTTGGGGTCGCTCTCGATGACGGAGCGCAGGTCGGCGAGCGCCTCGTCCAGCCGGCCGAGGCCGGTCAGTACGGTGGAGCGGTTGTGCCGCAGCACCGAGCGGTGCAGGCCGTGCTCGTCCGCGCCGAGGTCCCGGTCGAGCTCCGCCAGTCCGGCGGTGACCAGGTCGAGCGCGGCCTGCGGGCGGCCGCGGTGCGCCTCGATGAGGGCCAGGCCGTTGTTGTGGAAGACGGTGTTGAAGGCGCGCTGCCGCGGGTCGGGCAGCAGGGAGGCGATCGCGATCGCCTCGTTGATCCAGGCCATCGCCCGCTCGTGGTCGCGGCGGTCCGGGGAGCGGTGGCGGGTGTAGAGCATGGCCGTCGCGTAGGCGCACTGGAGGTGGGCGGTCGGGTCGACGGAGTGGACCCGGACCTCGTGGCAGACCGCCTCGGCCTCCTCGGCGCGTCCGAGGGCGGAGAGCGAGGTCGGCATCTTGCCGGTGAAGTGCCACCAGGCCTGCGGGAACGCCACCGGGTCGAGGTGGGAGCGGCCGCGGCGGCAGAACTCCAGGCTGGCGTGGTAGAAGCCGAGCAGCATGCAGGCGTCCATCGCCCTGGCGAGCGCGGGGAGGCCGGCGCCGCCGACGTCGGTGCCGTGTTCGAGGTGGTAGGGGAGGGCGCCCAGGTCGAGCGAGGGCTCGCCGAGCGCGGCCAGTTCGGCGGCCCGCCGGTCGTGCAGCTCCCGGCGCTCGCGCACCGGCAGCGCGCGGTAGGCGGCCAGGGCGGCCGGGTCGTCGTCGGTGCCGTCGCCGGCCACGTACCGGGCGGCCAGGTCGGCCCCGCTCGCCGGTCCGCCCTGTGGTTCGGCCTGCGGTCCGCCCTGCGGGGCGGTGACGAGCGTGCAGTACCGGGCCAGCACCTCGGGCAGGTTCTCGCCGAGCGGCGTCCCGGCCTCCACCGCCCGGTCGACGGGCAGCGGGTCGAGCAGCGCCCCGGTCCCGCCCGCGACCACGGTCAGCAGCGCCGGGTCGGTGCGCCGGAGCAGGACGGAGAGGAACTCCAGGTCGGTCGGGTCGGCGTGGTCGAGGTCCTCGACGAGCAGGGCGTGCGGCCCGTCGGCCCGCCGGGTCAGCAGCTCGGCCAGGAACTCCTGGAGGCCGTGGGCGATGCGCAGCGTCCGCCAGCGGGAGTAGAACCTGGTCCGTTCCTGCGGGACGGCCAGCGAGGTCAGCGTCTCCCGGGTGGCCGGCACCAGCTCGCGCAGCTCCGGCGCGGCGGTCAGCAGCTCCACCTCGTGCGCGGCGACCAGCTCCGGCCACCGCTCGGCCGCGGCGGGCACGACGGCGCGCAGCAGCGTGCCGGCCGCCGTGTAGGGGCCGCGCAGCCGGCGGTGCGCGGAGACCTCGGGCAGCAGCGGCAGGGGCAGCGCGAGCGCGGCCCGGGCGGCGGCGCGGTCGCGGCGCAGGCTCCCGGTCACCAGGACGTGGTGGCCGGATCCGGTGGACGGTGTGGACATCGGACCTCCAGGGGCGGCGGCGGGGCGGGGTCGGGGGTGCGGGGCGGCCGGGATCACGGGGCGGCGGCGATCACGGGGCCGCCGGGAGCGCGCCGGGGGCGGCCGCCGCACGCCGGGCCCGCCGCTCCCGCAGGTACAGCGCGGTGGAGAGGGCGACCTCGCCGACGGTCAGGACGAGGAAGGCGACGCTGTCGGCCAGTCCGGCCCAGCGGTGGCCGCCGTCCCCGGACAGCTGGTCGAGCACCGACCGGTACGCCCGGGCCACGATCGGCGGCAGGTTCACCGCCAGCGTCGCCAGGGCCAGCGTGTAGCCGACCGCCATCAGCACCGAGTACCAGCGGGCCACCGCGCGGTCCCGCGGGTGCCAGCGCTCCGGGTCGTACGGGGCCGGGCGGCCGCGCAGCCGCGCCCAGCGGTCGGCCAGGACCTGCTTGGCGGTGGTGTGCAGGTCGACGCAGCCCAGCACCGTGGCGACGAGGTAGTACACGTCGGTGCGCAGGAAGAAGAAGGCCTGCCAGACCACCCGCAGCACGGTCGAGTAGGCCAGGCCGAGCGCGACCCCGCCGACCGCGGACAGCGCGCCGTCGGAGTGCCGGGTGCCGGCCGCGACCAGCGTCAGCGCGGCCAGCACGCCCAGGTCGGCCAGCACCCCGGCGAGCATCGGCAGGATCCGGCGCCGGCGGTCCACGCTGACCAGGCCGTCGAGTTCGGTCTGCACCACCACGAAGTACAGCCGCCGGCCCACCGACAGCCGGGACGGCAGACCCAGCCGGCGGCCGGCCAGCGCGTGCGCGGCCTCGTGCACCAGGATCAGCGGCGCCTGCGCCAGGAACATCACGATGACCAGCACCGACAGGTACGGGGAGAAGAACAGGTGCCGGTAGCCGGGGACCAGTTCGGGCGAGCGCACCAGGGCGGCCGCCGATCCGGCCAGCAGGGCCAGGTAGAGCGCGGCGCCGACCGGGGAGAACACCGCGCGGCCCAGCCGCTGCCAGCGCACCGGTGCGGGTGGCGGTGCGGGGGCCTCGCCCGGGTCGCGCAGGAAGCCCAACTCGCCGAGGTCGGCGACGAACTCCTCGATGTCGACCGTCTCGCCGTAGCTCTCCGCGTACCAGCGGGCCGCCTCGGCGGGCTCGGTGCCGTCGACCAGCCGCCGCAGCAGGGCGGCGCCGTCGGCGGGCAGCACGACGAAGGTTCCCTCGTCGAGCCGGCCGACGGTCACCTCCTCGCCCTCCGGCTGGAAGACCAGCGGGTGGAAGGCCAACGGGGCGGCGCGGTGCGGTGGTTCGGGGATCGGGAGGCCGTCGCTCGCCGGTCCGGGCGGTGCGGTGGCAGGCCGGTCTGGCATCGCTCCTCCAAGCGGATCGCCGGGCGCGGGTCGTCACGGCTCGTCGGTGCGGGCCACCGGCGGCGGGCGGGCTTGTAGACCGCCCGCCGCCGGGGCACGGCGCTCGGGACTAGGCCGGGAGCACGACGGGCGGCCAGGTCGGGCCACAGGGGCCGCCGCCGTAGAGCGAGGCGCCGCTGGTCAGGCGGACGGAGCCCGCCTTGCGAATGGCGATCTTCTTCATGTCGGTCACCTCCTCTCGCCGGGTGTAGGGACGACGGTGCCCCCGGGCCGGACCCCGGCCGCCGCGGGGCGGCAGACCGGGTCCGTCGGGGACACGTCATCTCTAGCAGGGGAGGAGGCCTGTACTCGATGCCTCGCGAACACTTCGGGTCCAGGGCGAGAACTGGTCGCGTACGGCCCCGCGAACACCGTCCGGACCGGCGAACTGACGGCCCGTGAGGTGATGGATCGTCAGATCAGGGTGGACCAGTACGACCAGAACCGGTTGAGGATCAGCAGGGCGATGACCGCCGCCCACAGCACCGGCGGTGCCCAGTGGTAGCGGGCCGCCTCCCGGACCACCGGCTGCAGCCGGGGTCCGACCGGGATCACCCCGGAGCGCAGGTTGTGCAGCGTCGTGTACCAGAACAGCGGGACCACCGTCGCCCAGACCACCATGCAGTACGGGCAGAGCGCGCCGATGTCGTACAGCGCCTGGTCGATCAGCCAGTGCACGAAGCCCACCCCGAACACCGTCCCCACCTGGAGCCCGAGCCAGAACCACCGGCGGTACGCGGCCCCCGCCAGCAGTCCGGCGCCGACCGCCGCCAGCGCGCCGAACGCGGCCAGCCCCAGCAGCGGGTTGGGGAAGCCGAACACCCCGGCCTGGTCGGTGCGCATCACCGAACCGCAGCTGATCACCGGGTTGAGGTTGCAGCTCGGGATGTAGGAGGGGTCCTCCAGGATGCGGAGCTTGTCGAAGGTCAGCACGGCCGAGGCCGCCAGTCCGATCAGGGCGGCGATCAGGACGAACAGCGAGAACGCGCGGCCCGCGCCGATCGGCGCCGAACCGGACGCGGCCGGCGCGGGGGAGGCGGGGCGGGAGGACGGGGAGGACGGGGGCAGAGCGGTCGATGCGGTCATGGCAGAGCACTCCGGGGGTGAGGAGGGGGCCGGCCCGGCCGGGAATCGGCCGGGCCGGTGGTGCTCACTGCAAGCCCGCGGCCTGCTTCACCTGGGCGGTGAACTGCTCCGGCGTCACCGCGCGGTTGCCGCTGAACAGCGTCAGCGGCTTGCCGTCCAGCTTCACCGTCGGGGTCCCGGTCACCCCGCTGTCGTTGAACGCGTCCGCGACCTTCTTCGCCCACGGCGCGTACGTCCGGTCGTTGACCGCCTTGACGAACGCGTCCGTCTTCAGCCCCGGCACCTGGTCCGCCAGCTTCAGCAGGAAGTCGACGTCGCCGAAGCCGTCCTCGCGCTCGTCGGGCTGGTTGGCGTACAGCACATCGTGGTACGCCTTGAACTTGTCCACGCCCTCGTTCACGGCGGCGCCGACCGCGGCCAGGGCGGTGCGCGAGCCCTTCCCGTTGAGGTTCTTGTCCAGGAAAGCGGCCAGGTGGTACTCGACCTTCACGGTGCCGTCGTCCACCAGCTTCTTGACGGCCTCGCCGTTGGTGGCCTCGAAGGTCTTGCAGACCGGGCAGCGGAAGTCCTCGAACACCTGGAGGGTGTGCGCGGCCTCCGGCTTGCCCCAGGTGATCACGGTGCCGTCGGCGCCGGAGGTGTTCGCGGGGACGACCAGCGCGGTCGGCTCGGCGGCCGCGGACGAGGACTTGTCGTCGCCGGCCGTGCCGATCGCGAGTGCGGTGCCGCCGACCAGGGCGAGCGCGACGGCGGCCGAGACGCCGACGACGATCCGCTGACGGCGCTTGGCGGCCTGCTTCTCCTGGCGCTGGGCCTCCTGGATGCGCTCACGGGCGCTGATCTTCTGGGCCTGCTTGCGGGAGGGCTTCTGGTTGGGGTGAGCCATGCTCGGTCAACTCCGTGGTGGGGGCGCGCCGCGGGGCGCGCGGGGGTGTCCCGCTCCGGCGCGCGGCACGGCGTGCTGGGCACGGGTGCGCGGGGCGGGAGGGGTGACTGGACGAGAAGCGGAGTTGTGCGCCGCCCGCCACGGGAGCTTCGGAGGACCGGCCTCGCCGTGTCGGCGAGGGGGCCGGGCTTCAGGGGCTCGTCAGCAGGCAGGCGCGAGCAGCGGCGGGCCGCGGCGCGGCGCCGGGCTCAGCACCACGTCCTCACGGCGCGGGCGGCGGCGGTCCGGGACCGGCAGCGGCACACGCAGCACCGGCCGGGCCGGCGCCGGGACCAGCAGCAGGACCAGCGCCCGCAGCGGGGCCGCGACGGCCTGGCGCAGGGCGCGCAGCGCCCGCCCGAGGCCCGACAGGGCGGCGTCGCCGAGGCGCAGCCAGGCGGCGGCGGCCAGGGCGATCACCAGGTGCACCAGCAGGAGCAGCATCTGGGTGGCGGCGGGCGCCAGCCGTCCGGAGTGCCCCAGCTGGCCGTAGAACAGCGAGGACCCGTCCACCGAGCCGCCGCCGCAGACCAGCAGGTTCATGCCGCGGGCCGGGAGGTCGCCGCCGAGGACCGGGCCGCAGGCGGTCTGGCCCAGGTTGAAGGTCGTGTTGAGCAGCAGCTCGACCGGGACCATCACGGCCGCGATCTGCGGCAGTCGCCGCTCCCCGCCGGCCAGCACGGACGAGACCAGGAAGACGACGGCGGCGGCCGTCGCCACCAGCGTGAGCGGCAGCGGACGGCCGGTGATGAGGACCTGGCCCAGCGCGGACAGCGGCACGGCGAGCGCGGTGAACACCGCGGCCCGCAGGGCCCTCGTCGCGTGGGTGGAGGTCGTCATGTTCGGGAGTATGTCACGACGTTTACATCGTGCACGAGGGTGCGTCGGGGGTTGCGGCCGGATCGGGGCACAGGTTGTCCCGCATCGGTCGTTCGTTCGGGAGGTGGGGGTGGGGAGTTCACCGGAGCGATGGGTTTGACGGGGTTCCGGTGGGGTGAGGGGTCGTCAGCCACTGTCGGGGGTGGTGGGACGGTCCGACAATCGGGCGATGGACTACGCCCCTGGCCCGGGGCCGACGGCGCCGTGGCCCCTGCCCTGGCCGCCGCCCTGGGCGTCGCCGTGGCACTGCCCGTCGCCGTCGCCGTCGGCCTCGCCGCCCTCGTCCTCGCCCTCGGCGACCCCGGTGGTGCCGACGCCGACGGTCTCCCCGGCGCCGTCGCCGCCGGTCCCTTCGCCGAGCGCCGCTCCTGAGCCCGCGCCTTCGGCGGCGCCGACCGCCGCGGTCTCCCCGGCCGCCGCACCCCACGCGGTGAAACCGACGCCGACCGTGACGCAGACCGCGACGCCGACCGCGCCGCAGACCGCGCCGCCGACGTCGATCCGGGTTCCTGTTCCGGCCGCGATGCCGCCCCGGGCCCCGATCACCGTGGAAGCGGTGGCACCCGTTCCGACGGCCTCGCCGAGCTGGACGGCGCAGCCCCCGCCTCCGGCCCCGCCGCCCGCCCCCGGCCCGACGGCCACCCTCGCGGTCGTCGCCGCCGCGCCCCCGCCGTCCGCCGCTCCGCCCGAAGCCGGACTCGACCCGGGTACCTGGACCGCGGTCCTCGTCCTCACCGTCCTCGTCCCGGCCGCCCTCGCGGCCGCCCTCGGCCACCACCACGCGACCTCCCGGAGCCGCCGATGAACCCCGCCCCCCTGCTGAGCGCCGCCGCGTGCGTGACGGTGGCCGTCGGCGCACTCGCCCTCGCCCACCGCGTACGCCCGGCCGTACCCGAGGGCGAACTCCCGCCCGAACCCCACCCCGTCCTCTCCAGCATCGGCTCCGGCCTGCTGTCCGGCTTCATCCTGCTCACCGGCTTCCTCGTCGCCACCGGCTGGGCCGCCCGCACCACCGGCACCGCCCCACCCCGGGGCCTCTACCTCGCCGACATCGCCGCCGGTACCGCCGTCCTCCTCTACCCCGCCCTGGCCGGCCTTCCTTTCACCCCCCGCTACACCACCGCCGTGGTCTTCTTCGCCGCGCTGGTCGGCTACACCATGTCCCTGGCCATCCAACTCCGCCCCTGACCCCACCGCTCGGCCCCGTCGGCTTCCCGCACCCGCACACCCCGGAGCCGAGCCGGGGGCTCGCCCATGGAGTGGTGGTGTGGAAAGTCGGCTGGGTCGACTTCCTGTGCCGTGTGCGGTGTGCGGCTGGGAGGGGTTGGGGTTCGTGTGCGGCATGTCGGCCGGGTTGGGGGCTCGTGTGGGAGGTGGCGGCACGGGAAGTCGGCCGGGTGGACTTTTCAATCCACGTGTCCCTGTCAATCGCGGGTGCGGGGTTGTGGTCGGGAGTGGGGCGGCTTCTGGGTTCGGCTGCGGGTGTTCTCGTGGCCGGGTGGCCGGAAGGAGGTCTGCCCGGGGTGGGGTGGGCGGGCTAGCCTGGAGGCGTTCCGGAGGCGCCGGGGAAGGGTGCGGGCGGATGGCGGGCGACGTGGTCACGGTGGGCGAGGTGGTGCTCGGGCGGATCCGGGCGCAGGCCGAGGTGCTGGCCGGGCTGGACGAGGCGGTGCGGGCGGACCGGCCGGACGCCGTGCACCGGATGCGGGTCGCCTGCCGGCGGTTGCGCAGCGCGTTCCGCACCTACCGGGGATTGCTCGCGCCCGGGGCCACGGACGAGTTGGTGGCCGAGCTGCGGTGGCTGGCCGCCGCGCTGGGGCGGGCCCGGGACCGGGAGGTGCTGGGCGAGCGGCTGGCCGCGCGGGCGCGGGAGCTTCCTGCGGAGTGCGGGCCCGAGCGGGTCGCGGCGGAGTTGGAGCGCTGGGGGAGTGCCGAATACCTGCGGGTCCGGCCGGAGGTGGTGGCCGCGCTGGACAGCCCGCGGCGCCGCGCCCTGGCGGACGGCCTGGCGGCGCTGCTCGCCGACCCGCCGCTACGCGGCAGGGCGGGCCGGGCGGCCGGTCCGGAGCTGGCCAGGGTGGCCGCGCGGGAGCAGCGGCGGACGGCGGAGCGGGTGCGGTCGGCGCTCGCGGACGGCGCGGAACCGGACGTGGCCCTGCACGAGGCCCGGAAGGCGGCCAAGCGCGCCCGGTACGCGGGCGAGACCGCGCTGCCGGTGGCGGGCCGGGCGGCGGAGCGGTACGTGGAGCGGATGAAGGCTGTCCAGGAGGTGCTGGGAGAGCACCAGGACGCGGTGGTGGCGTCGGCCGCGCTGTGGGACCAGGCGGGCGTGTCCAAGGAGCCGTTCGCCTACGGCGTGCTGTGCGGGCAGCAGCTGGCGGAGGCGGAGCGGGCCCGGCTCGCGCTGCCGGAGGTTTGGGCGCGCGCGGCCCGGCCGAAGCTGGCGCGGTTCGTCTGAGGGTGAGGGTGGGGCTGGGGCCGGTGGTGCGGAGGGGCTGTGTGGCGTGGCCCGTGCCGAGCCGGCCGGTGGGGGTGTTGCTCGGGCTGGGGTGGGTGCGGTCTGTCTGGGGGGCGCACCTGGGCGGGATCGATTCCGGCGGTGTAGAGGTGGCCGTGCGCTGACAGTGGCGGGGCTGTGTCCTGGGCGGTCAGGGTGGTGTGGTCGAGGCTGAGTCCGGCTGCGCGGCACGGCCGTGGTGAGCCGGCTGGTGGTGGTGTTGTTCGGGGTGCGGCGTGGCCCGTGCTGAGCCCGTCGGGGGGTGGGGTCAGTCGTCGGTCGGGGTGAGGCCGGCGGTGCGGGCGGCGGTGCGGAGGAGGTCGCGGAGCATCGCGGTGGTGAGGCGGCCGGTGTTGGTGTTGCGCGGGCTCACGTGGTAGCAGCCGTACAGGTCGAGCGGTGGGCCGCCGGCGCGGGACGGCAGGGTGGCGTGGGCGCCGTGGCCGAACACGGGGCGGGGGCGGGGGATCGTCCAGCCGGCCGCGTCGAGGGCGGGGAGGAGTGCCTGCCAGGCGAAGCCGCCGAGGGCGACGACGCTGCGCACGGTGGGGCGCAGGAGGTCGAGCTCGCGGGCGATCCAGGGGCGGCAGGTGTCGCGCTCGGCGGTGGTGGGCTTGTTGTCGGGCGGGGCGCAGCGGACCGGGTCGGTGATCCGCACGCCGTGCAGGGCCAGGCCGTCGCCGTGCCGGACGGACTCGGCGCGGTTGGCGAGGCCGAGGCGGTGGAGGGCGGCGTAGAGGAGGTCGCCGGAGGGGTCGCCGGTGAAGATCCGGCCGGTGCGGTTGGCGCCGTGCGCGGCGGGGGCGAGGCCGACCAGGACGAGCGGGGCGTCGGGCGGGCCGAAGCCGGGGATCGGGCGGGCCCAGTAGTCCCAGTCCAGGTAGGCGCGGCGCTTGGTGCGGGCGGTCTCCTCGCGCCACTCGACCAGCCGCGGGCAGGCCCGGCAGCCGGTGACGACGCGGTCGAGGGCGGTGAGGTCCGCGGCGCGGGCGGCGGCCGCGGCGGGGTGGCGCGGGTGGTCCGGGTCGTCGGCGGGGTCCGGCGGGCCGGCGGGGAGCTGCGGCTGCGGCATGGCGATGATCCTAGGCCTGCCCGCGGACTCCCGTTGTCCGCCCGAGGAGCGGGCCGCGCGGCGCTCCCGGCGGCCGGGCAGGCGTAGCGTGGAAGCAGTGGTTCCGGCGGTCGGCGGCCGGGTCGGGTCGGCGACGGTCGGGGCTCGCTGCTGCGCGAGGAGGCCGTCATGGTCGTCGATGTGGTGGTCGGGGTCATTGTCGCGGTGCTGCTGCTGACGGCCGTGGTGGGCGGGCTGAGCCTGCGGGTGGTGCAGCAGTTCCAGCGGGGTGTGGTGTTCCGCTTCGGCCGGGTGCGCGACGAGGTGCGTGACCCGGGGCTGGTCGCGCTGATGCCGGTCGCGGACCGGCTGCGCCGGGTGAACGTGCAGATCGTGACGCTGCCGATCCCGGCGCAGGAGGGCATCACCCGGGACAACGTGACCGTCCGGGTCGACGCGGTGGTGTACTTCCGGGTGGTGGACCCGGTGAAGGCGATCGTCAACGTGCAGGACTACAACTTCGCGATCTCCCAGGTGGCGCAGACCTCGCTGCGGTCGATCATCGGCAAGAGCGAACTGGACGACCTGCTGGCCAACCGCGAACCGATCAACCAGGGCCTGGAGTTGATGATCGACAGCCCGGCGCTGGGCTGGGGGATCGAGATCGACCGGGTGGAGATCAAGGATGTCGCCCTGCCGGAGGCGATGAAGCGCTCGATGTCCCGGCAGGCGGAGGCCGAGCGGGAGCGGCGGGCGCGGATCATCACGGCGGACGGCGAGTACCAGGCGTCCGCGCGGCTGTCGGAGGCGGCGGCGGTGATGAGCGAGACCCCGGCGGCGCTCCAACTGCGGCTGTTGCAGACGGTGGTGGAGGTCGCGGCGGAGAAGAACTCGACGCTGGTGCTGCCGTTCCCGGTGGAACTGCTGCGGTTCCTGGACAGCGCGGCCGAGACGCACCGGCGCGGGGTCGAACAGCGGGACGCGGCCGGCGAGGACGCGGGGGAGGTGGAGGCGGAGCCGGAGGCGCCGACGCTGCCCGGCATGGAGCGGATGGAACAGCTGGAACTGCCGCCGCTGGAGGAGGTGCTGGACCGCTCGCCGCTGGACCCGCCGGAGCGGCGCGAGGGCGGCGGAGCGGGGAAGGCGGAGGGGCAGGGGGAGGGGGAGGAGGACGCGACCTAGCGGGCCCGGTGGCGGGGCTCCCGGCACCGGACCACGATGGAGACGTGGGAGTGGCAGGCACGTCAGGAGGCCGATCATGACCAATGCGGGCGACATCATGCACCGGGGCGCCGAGTGCGTGCGCGAGCACGAGACGCTCGCCACCGCGGCCCGGATCATGAAGGAACGCGGAGTCGGGGCACTGCCGATCTGCGGAGAGCGGCAGAAGCTCCTGGGCATCCTCACCGACCGGGACATCGTGCTCAAGTGCGTGGCCGAGGGGCTGGACGCGGAGCAGGTGACGGCCGGGGACGTGGCCCAGGGGCGGCCGATGACGGTGGAGGCGGACGAGGACGTCGAGCAGGTGCTGCGGGTGATGGAGCAGTACCGGGTGCGCCGGCTGCCGGTGATCAACCACCCGGAGCACGAGCTGGTCGGCATGATCAGCGAGGCGGACATCGCCCGCGGCATGCCGCAGGCGCGGGTGGCGGAGTTCGTGACGGCGGTCTGCGCCGAGGACTCGCCGCGCTCGAAGGAGGTGCTGGAGACGCCGCAGGGCGTGTGACGGGACGAGCGGTTCCGGTTCAGGTGACCGCGTAGGACCGGCGGCTCAGGCCAGCGCGTAGACCGCGGTGGCGTGGGCCGCCGCGTCTTCCTCGCCCTCCGCGGTCAGGGTGATGTCCAGGAAGGCGATCCGCCGGCCCAGCTTGGTGACCCGGGCGTGCACCAGGACGTCCCGCCCGGTGACCGCGCGCTGGAAGCTGGCCGACTGCTGGACGGTGGTCATCGGGCCGAAGCCGCCCCGGGCCGCCGCCACCGCGATCACGCCGGCGGTGTCGGCGGCGGCCATCAGGGCCTGGCCGGAGAGCGCCCCGCCCTCCCTGGCCAACTGGTCGGACCAGGGCAGGCGCAGTACGGCGTGGCGCTCGCCGGTGTCGGTCACCGACAGGCCGAGCGCCCGCACCCAGGGGGCGAAGTTGTCGGCCAGGATCGCGTCCGCCTCGGCGGTGGTGAGGGTCATGCCGCCATTGTGGCGGGCGGGGCGCGCGGTGTCAGGGGTTCGGCTCCCCCGCGTGCGGCTCCCGTGCGTGCGGCTCCCCCGCGCGCAGCGCCCGCTGCATCAGCTCCGCCAGGTGCAGGGCCCGGCGGCCGTCGGCCAGCTGGGCGATCTGGGTGCGGCAGCTGAAGCCGTCCGCGAGGAGCACGGTGTCCGGCCCGGCGGCGCGGACCTCCGGGAGCAGGACGCGCTCCGCGATCGCCACCGACACCTCGTAGTGGCCGCGTTCGAAGCCGAAGTTGCCCGCCAGGCCGCAACACCCGGAGTCCAGGACCCGGTTGGCGACGCCCATCCGCCGCTCCACCCGGCGGTCGGCCGCGCTGCCGAGCACGGCGTGCTGGTGGCAGTGGGTCTGGGTGACGGCGTCCACCGGCAGCTGCGGCAGCGGCGCCTCGGGCGCGTACTCGTCGATGAACTCGGCGAAGGTGCGGGTCCGTTCGGCCAGCGGGCGGCCCTCGGCGCCGAGCAGTCGCGGCACCTCCTCCCGCAGGGTCGCGGTACAGCTCGGGTCGAGCCCGACGACCGGGGTCCCGGCGGGCAGGCCGGTGGCGGCGAGCGCGGCCAGGCTGCGCCGCATCGCCCGCCGGGCGCCCGGGAGTTGGCCGGTGGAGTACCAGGTCAGGCCGCAGCAGACCGGGCCGGCGGGCAGCCGGACGTCGAAGCCCAGGTGCTCCAGCACCTCGACGGCCGCGCGCAGCACCTCCGGCTGCAGGTGGTTGGCGAAGGTGTCCGGCCAGAGCAGCACGGGCGGCGCGCCGGCCGGGGCCGGGCCGGCGGCCGCGCGGTGGCGCCGGTACCAGCGGGTGAAGGTCTCCGGCGGCAGGACCGGCAGCACCCGGCGCGGATCGATCCCGGCGAGCCGCTTGAGCGCGCCCGCCGCCGGTGAGCGGGCGAGGGTGTTGGCCGGGCCGGGGGCCAGGGCGGCGGCGCGCAGCCAGTGCGGCAGCCGGCCGAGCGCGTAGTGCGCGGCGGGGCGCGGCCGGTGCCGGTAGTGCTGGTACAGGAACTCGGTCCGGTAGGTGGCCATGTCGACGTGGACCGGGCAGTCGCTCGCGCAGCCCTTGCAGCCGAGGCAGAGGTCCAGCGCCTCGCGGACCTCGGCCGAGCGCCAGCCGTCCGGGATCGCGCCCCCGGACCGGCCGCCGCCGCGCAGCATTTCGGCGAGCAGCCGGGCCCGGCCGCGGGTGGAGTGCCGCTCCTCGCCGGTGGCCATGTAGCTGGGGCACATCACCCCGGTGGTCGGGTCGACGCACTTGGCGACGCCCACGCAGCGGCGCACCGCCTTGGCGAGGCTGCCGCCGTCCTGTTCGTACGGCAGGGCGAGCGGCAGCGGCAGCACCGGGCCGGTGAACCGCAGGTCGGCGTCGAGCGGGCGCGGGTCGACCAGGGTCCCGGGGTTGAGCAGCCGCTCCGGATCCCAGATCCGCTTGAACTCCCGGAACAGCTCGATGACTTCGGGCGGGTACATGCGCGGCAGCAGCTCGCCGCGGGCCTGGCCGTCGCCGTGCTCGCCGGAGAGCGAACCCCCGTACGAGACCACCAGATCGGCGGCCTGCTCCAGGAACTCCCGGAAGACCAGCACCCCGTGGGGCGCGGCCAGCGGGAAGTCCATCCGCAGGTGGACGCAGCCCTCGCCGAAGTGCCCGAACGGTACGCCGCGCAGGCTGTGGCGGCGCAGCAGCGCGCGCAGCTCGCGCAGGTAGTCGCCGAGCCGCTCCGGCGGGACGGCGGAGTCCTCCCAGCCGGGCCACGCCTCCCCGCCCCCGGGGAGCCGGGTGACGATCCCGGCCCCCGCCTCGCGCACGGCCCACAGCTGGTGCTGCTCGGCCGGGTCGGTGACCACGGCGACGGCGGCGGTGCGCTCGCGCCGTACGGCGTCGGCGATCCGGCGGGCCGCGTCCAGCGCCTCCGCCGCCGTCGCGCCGCCGGTCTCCAGGAACAGCCAGCAGGTGCCGTCGGGCAGCCGGTCCAGGGCCGGCGGGCGCGGCCCGGCGGCGAGCAGCGCGGCGATCAGGTCGGCGGCCATGCCCTCGACGGTGAGCGGGCCGAGCGGCAGCAGCGCGGGGACGGCGTCGGCGGCGGCCGTCTCGTCCGGGTAGCCGGCCAGCACCAGGGCGCGCGCGGGCGGGTCCTCGACCAGCTTGACGGTGGCGCCGAGCAGCAGCGCGCAGGTGCCCTCGGTGCCGGTGAGCGCGCGGGCCAGGTCGTGGCCGCGCTCGGGCAGCAGCGCGTCCAGCGGGTAGCCGGAGACCCGGCGCGGCAGGGCGGGCATGCCGCGCCGGATGACGGCCAGGTTCCGGTCGGTGAACTCCTGGAGCCGGTGGTGGAGTTGGCCGGCCCGCCCGGGCAGGGCGGCGAGCGCGGCGCGCCCGTCCGGGCCGAGCGGGCCGCCGACGGTCAGCTCGGTGCCGTCGGCGAGCAGCAGGTCCAGCGACTCGACGTTGTCGGCGGTCCGGCCCCAGGCCACCGAGTGCGCGCCGCAGGAGTCGTTGCCGATCATGCCGCCGAGGGTGCAGCGGCTGTGCGTGGACGGGTCGGGGCCGAACCGCAGGCCGTACGGGCGCGCGGCGCGCTGCAGGTCGTCCAGGACGGCGCCGGGCTCGACCCGCGCGGTGCGGCGCTCGGGGTCGACGCCGAGCACGGCGCCGAGGTGGCGGCGGAAGTCGAGCACCACCGCGCCGGGGCCGATCGCCTGTCCGCCGATGCTCGTCCCGGCGCCGCGCGCCACCACGGGGACCGCGTACCGGCGGCAGAGCGCGAGCGCGGTGCGCACGTCGTCGAGGTCGGCGGGCTTGACGACGCCGAGCGGCAGCTGGCGGTAGTTGGAGGCGTCGTGGCTGTAGACGGTCCGCTCGGCGGCGCCGAAGCGGACCTCGCCGCGCAGCACGGCGGACAGCTCGCGGGCCAGGTCGGTGCCGGGCGCGGTGTCGGGTCGGCTCACGGGCGGTCCTCCCGGGGCGGTGGTGCCTGCCGGCGGCGGGTGCGGCTGAGCCGATCATCGCAGCCGGGACCGGCGGGCGGTACCGGGAAAGGGCTGGCCGGGCGCCCGGGGCGTCTGGCAGGGTCGGTGTCCGTGATCATCGACCCTCACGACGCCCCCCGCCCCTTCCTCGCCCACCTGCCGGCCGGCGAGCGCCTCCCGATCCCGGAGGACGCCGCGCCGTCCTGGGAGATCTTCCCGTACGAGCCGTCCGAGGGCGGCGGGCTGCGGGTGCGGCCGCTGGACGCCCCCGAGCTGCCCGAACCGCCCCGGCACGGCGAGGCCGGCCCGGCCGAGTGCGGCGAGTGCGGCCGCCCGGACGAGGACTTCGTCTGGACCGACGAGCACTGGCGGCTGCGCGCCTACGGCCGGCCGCACGGGCTGCCCGCCGTGCTGCTGCTCAACCCGCGCGGCCACCACGACCTGCTCGACCTCCCGCCGGCCCGGGCCGCCGAGCTCGGCCCGGTGCTCCAGCGCGTGGAGCGGGCGGTGCTCGGGCTCGGCGGCATCGGCCGGGTGCACGTCAGCCGCTGGGGCGACGGCGCGGCCCACCTGCACCTGTGGCTGATCGCCCGTCCCGAGGGCCAGCGGCAGCTGCTCGGCTCGACCCTGCCGCTGTGGATGGACCTCCTGCCGCCGCTGCCGGACGAGGCCCGCGCCGACACCCTGCGCCGGATCGCCGCCGCCCTCGCCGCCGAGGGCGGCACCGCGCACGTCTGACCGCCCGGTCACCGGCCCCTCCGCCCCAGGCCCGTCCGCCCCTACCGGCGGCGGGCCGCTCCGGTGAGGGTGCTGGCGGCGATGTGCGAGAGCTTGGCGACCTCGAACGCCGGGTAGGCGCCGCCCGCCAGCAGCGAGAACTTGACGCCCTCGCGGCCGGCCGGGCGCCGGTGGCCCGGCGGCTGGAAGCGGCGGTGGTGCTCGGCCGCCCGGTGGAAGAACTGCGGGCGCTCCGCGCGGGCCACGCAGCCCGCCAGGTCGAAGACGAACAGGTAGTGCCGGATCATCCGGGTGAACAGCGCCTCCCGGACGGCGTCCGGGACGTCCAGGACGTCCAGCAGCGCGAAGCTCCGCTCGTACTGCTCGAAGATGTCGAAGCTGCTGCCGCCCGGCGAGCCGGTCGGGTGGACGGTCTCCCGGCGGCGCAGCTGCACGGCGGCGCGCGGCAGGACGGCGATCCGGCGGGCCGTCAGCATCGCCCGGTGGACGGGCGGGATCTCCTCGTACCGGCCGTCGGGGAACGTCAGGCCCTGCTGGAGCCAGTGCGCGCGGGAGACCAGGCGGTCCCAGATCAGCGCGGGCGCGCCCAGCAGTTCCGGGTGGTCCAGCGGGGCGAAGGCCTCGGGTCCGACCTCGGCGAGCAGTGCCTCGGCGCCGCCGGGCCAGTCCCGGCCGTTGTGCTGACGGGTGTGGCCGAAGAGCAGCAGGTCGACCGGCCCGGTCCGGTCCAGCCGCTCGGCGAAGGCGCCCAGGGCGTCGCGGGCGAGCAGGTGGTCGGCGTCCAGGAAGAGCAGGTACTCGCCCCGGGCGTGGGCGGCGCCCGCGTTGCGGCTGACGCCGACGCCGACGGCCGCGTCGAGGCGCAGCACGGAGACCTGGGGGTGGCGGGCCGCGTAGCGCTCGGCGAGCTGCGCCGGGATCTCGGGGGAGCGGTCGACGACCACCAGCACCTCGAAGTCGCGGAAGGACTGGGCGAGCAGCGAGTCCAGGCAGTCCGCGAGCTGTTTCCGCTGGTCGTAGGCGGGGATCACGACGCTGATCAGGGGTGAGGGCATGACGCGGGAGCGTAGGAGCGCCTGCGAACGGTGGCAAAGCCCTGACGGTCCGTAGGTGGGGCAATCCGGTCAAATCATACGGACGTGCGCCATATCTTCACCGACTGCCCCGGGCGCGTCCACGTCAGGACCGGGATCCCCCGGCTGCGGCCCCGGCGCGCGCCGTCCCGGGTCGGCGGGCAGGCTGGAGGCGTCGGCACGGCGGGCACGGACGGAGGCGGGCGGGTGGAGCAGCTGACGCGGCCGCCCCGGGTGGGTGAACTGACCGCCTTCCTGGCCCGGCTGACCACCGTGCTGCTGCGCAACAGCGGCGAGGGCGTCCAGGAGCTGGAGCCGGCCGTGGCCGGGGCGGCCCGGGCGCTCGGCGGCTCGGCGCGGCTGCTGGTGGTCCCGGAGGGCGCGGTGCTGGAGGTGACCTCCGGCGGCGGGACGAGCACGGTGACCGTCCGGGCGTTCCCCGAGGTGTTCCGCCTCGACCGGCTGGCCGCCGTCCGCGTGCTGCTCGCCGACCTCGCGGCCGGCCGGCTCGCGCTGCCCGCCGCGGCCGGGCGGCTCGCCGCCGTCGACACCTCGCCGCCGCCGTACCCCTGGTGGGCGAAGGCGCTCGGGATCGTGCTGTTCTCCCTCGGCTTCGCCCCGCTGATGCAGCCCACCTGGTGGGAGGTCGGCTCCACCGCCGTGCTGGCCTCGGTGAGTGCGGCCCTCGCGCTGGCGGCGGGCCGCCGGCCCCGGCTGGGCCCGGTTCTGCCGCTGGCGGCGGCCGTGGCGGTCTCGGTGATCGCGCTGCTGGTGTTCGCCCGCACCCCGGCGCACGGCGGACCGGTGCTGATCATGCTGCCCGCGCTGTTCTTCTTCGTGCCCGGCGACTACCTGAGCGCCGCCGTCGCCGAACTCGCCGCCGGGTACCTCACCCCGGGCGCCGTGCGGCTGGTCCACGCGGTGTTCCTGCTGCTCCAGCTGTACGTCGGGATCCTGATCGGACTCGCCGTCACCGGCCGGGACCGGCACGCCCTGTTCGATCTGACGGCCGACCAGGACCTGCCGCGCTGGGCGCTGTTCACCGCCTGGATCGTCTTCACCGCGGGCACCGTGCTGGCCTTCGCCGTCCCCGCCCGGTTCGGGCCGGTGCTGCTGCTCCTGGTCTACCTGACGGTGGCGGCGCAGAGCCTGGCCACCTGGCTGGCGGGCGAGGTGGCCGGGACCTTCGCCGCAGCCGTCGTGCTCAGCGCCGCCGCGACCCGGCTCGCCGCCCGGCCGGGGGCGCCGCCGCGGCTGATCCTGCTGCTGCCCGGCTTCTTCACCCTGACCGTCGGCTCGCTCGGCATGCGGGGCCTCACCGACCTGGCCGGCGGGCACCCCATCGGGGGGTTCCGCGACCTGGTGGAGCTGGTCACCCTGGTGACGGCGATCGCCGTCGGGCTGCTCACCGGCGAGGTGCTGGCGGCCGTGCGGCGCGGCCCGGAGCGGCTGCCCTGAGGGGGCTCAGACCGCCCGGGCGGCCGCGGTCCGGGCCACGGCGGGCGCCTCGGCCAGCCCGCGGACGTACCGGTCGAGCCGCTGCCCGGTCGGCTCCGTCCACCGCCCGGCGTACCGGAAGCCGGCCCGCCGGGCCACGGCCGCCGAGGCGAGGTTCTCCGGGTCGACCCGGATGACGCCCTCGGCCGCACCCTCCTGGGCCGCGTACCGGCCCACCAGGTGCACCGCCCGGGTCGCCAGGCCGCGCCCGCGCCAGGCCGGGTAGAGGCCGTACGCGATGTTGACCTGCCCCGGGCCGAGGCACGGCATCGCGAACCGCAGGTCGATCGTGCCGGCCAGCACCGGTTCCGGACCGGTCCGGATCCCGAACACCCGGGCCGGCCCCCGGTACGCCCACTGCGCGGTGCACCGCCGCACGTACTCCTCGGTGCCCGCCCGGGTGCTCGGCCCGCCGTTCAGCCACCGCACCAGCAACTCGTCCTCGCCCGCCAGGTGCGCGTCGATGTCCGCCGCCCGGAACGGCGTCAGCGTGACGACCCCGTCGGAGAGCCTCACATGATCCATGGGTCCCACTCTCGCGTCCCGGACGCGCGCGCGGCCACCGGGATTTCGGCCAGCTCGCGGGGCGCCGGCGAGGAACGCCGCGAGCCCGCGGGCGGGGGCCTGCGGGCTCGGGGGAGGCGGACGGGGCGGCTCAGTACCAGTGGTGGGACTGCCAGAACGCCCAGGCGCCGCACGGGCTGCCGTAGCGGGAGTTCATGTAGTTCAGGCCCCACTTGATCTGGGTGGCCGGGTTGGTGCGCCAGTCGGCGCCGGCCGAGGCCATCTTGGAGCCGGGCAGTGCCTGGACCAGGCCGTAGGCGCCGGAGCTCCGGTTGGTGGCGGTGACGTTCCAGCTGCTCTCGCGGGACACGATGTTGTTGAAGCACTGGAGCTGGCCGGCCGGGACGATCTGGGCGGCGATCTCGCGCGGGCTGCCGGAGTAGGAGGGCTTGGCGGTCAGGGCGGAGCGCTCCTGCGAGCGGGACGCGGCGGCCTCGGCGTCGGCCCTGGCCTTCGCGTCCGCCTGGGCCTGCGCCGCGGCCTCGGCCTGTGCGGCGGCGGCCTGCGCCTGTGCGGCGGCGTCCGCCTCGGCCTGGGCCTGTGCGGCGGCGGCCTGGGCGGCGGCCTGCGCCTGGGCGTCCGCCTGGGCCTGCGCCTGCGCCGCGGCCTGCGCGTCCGCCGAGGGGTCGCCGGCGGTGCCGACCACCGCGGCGGCGGGGGCCTCGGCGACGGCGGTCCCGCTGTCCGGGACGGCGAGGGCGGCGGTGGCCGCGCTCGCCACCACCAGGGTGGTGATCCCGGTGATCAGCGAGTTGCGGCGGGCATGGCTGAGCTGCATGGAGCGGACGATCCTTTTCCGTCGGGGTGCCGTCGGGGCCTCGGTGGCCGTCGGGGCGTGCCGGCCCCGGGCGGGGCGGTGGCGCGGGTGCCGGGCATCGAGCGGGACCGGCTCCGGGGAGCGGCCCGCGGCGGCCCGCGGGACGGCCGTGGTGGTGCCCCGGTGCGGACGGCGGGGCGGGACGGGGTGCGCGGCGGCGGACCGGCCGCGCTGCCTGGCGACGGCCATTCTTGGCAGAGCCCGGCGGGGGCGGCAAAGCGGCCTGCTACGACGGGCGGTAGTGGAGCGGGCGGCCGGAACGGCGAAGCGCCCGGCCGCTGCCGGGCGCTTCATGGTGATTTATCCGTTTTGGTGAATCGATGGGCGGGTCTCAGCGGTCGTCGACGAACCAATGGTCCGAACCGGGCCTCCGCCTGGGTTGTTCCGGCCGGGTGCCGCAGGATCGGCCGCGCCCGGTCCCGCCGGGCGGCGTACCGCGGAGCCCCGGCGGCGCGCCGCCGGGCGGCAGTCCACTATCGGCGGCAGTAGACCGCCCGACCCCTGTGGGGGGCCTCACACCCGGACGGGGCCAGGGTGGACGCGGGGTGACGGTCCGCTCACGCGCTGTGGTGCGGGTTCGGCTTCGCCGGGTGCGGGGCGTCGGCGTACGGGTTGCCCTGCGGGGGGCCGTCGGCGTACGGGTTGCCCGCCACGGGCCGCCGGGCGTCGTAGTCCGGCAGCTCCGGGACGGCCGCCGCGTCCGGCTCCCCGGCGCCGTCCTCCGTCGCCGGCTCCTCCTCGACGGGCACCAGGTCGCGGGCCAGGAGCGTGGCGCCGGCCACCGCGCCCGGCATGGCGACCACCGTCACCAGCGGGACCAGGAAGCCCAGCACCAGCGGCACACCGAAGCCGAGGGCCAGGCCGAGCCGCCCGCGCAGCAGCCGCAGCCGCTCGCGCTGCGGCACCCCGCGCCGCTGCAGGGCGACCGAGGTCAGCTCCAGGGTGAGGAAGAAGCCCGAGACCAGGAAGCCCAGCACCGGCACCACGGTCTGCCCGACCACCGGGACGAACCCGGCCGCGAACAGCAGCACGCCGAAGCCGCCGGCCCGCACCAGGACGAAGAGGCTGTCCCGGGCCGCCACCACCAGCTCGCGCCAGAGCGGCACCTCCGGCGGGGTCGGCGCGCCGCCCTCGGTCTCGTCGACCTTCTCGCACAGCTCCTCGTAGAACGGCTGGCCGACCAGCAGGGTGACCGCCGTGAAGGTGAGCACCGACAGCAGCAGCCCGCCGACGAAGACCACCGCGGCGAGCGTGGTGCGCAGCAGGTCCTGCCAGAACGAGGACCAGGCGTCGGCGAACGGGGTGGCCCACTCGGCGAGGTCCCCGGCCCAGCCGGCCAGGAAGAACAGCGCCACCGCGTAACCGGCCAGGGTGATCAGTGCCGGGATCATCCCGAACGCCCACCAGCGGCCGTGCCGCGCCACCCACTTCTGGCCCTTGGCCAGGTACCCCATCCCCGCTGCAAGATCTCGCATGAGGGGAAAGGGTAGGGGGCGGAGCGTCGCCGGGTCATGTCCGGTCCGTCACGGAACGGCACCGGAACCGGCACCCGGCCCGGCCCCGGTGCCGGAACGCGGCCGGGCCCGGGAGCCTCCGCAACGGCTCCCGGGCCCGGTGCCCGCGGACGGTACTGCGCGCCGGCTCAGGATGCCGGCGCCACCGCCGCGGCCCGCCGCCGGCGGCCCACCACGGCCGACGCCGCCAGCACGATGGCCGCGGCGACCAGCGACAGGTACATCTGCTTCCGACCGTCGGCGTCGGTGAACATGTACGCCACCACGAACCCGATCATGCCGATCGCGGCCCAGGTGAGGTACGGGTACAGCCACATCCGGACGGTCAGGCGCTCCGGGCACTCGCGTTCGAGGATCCGGCGCATCCGCAGCTGGGAGAAGCAGATCACGAGCCAGACGAAGAGCGCCACCGCGCCGGACGAGTTCAGCAGGAAGGCGAAGACGGTGTCGGGCGAGGTGTAGTTGAAGAACACCGCCACGAAGCCGAACACCACCGAGGAGAGGATCGCCACCCGCGGCACGCCGCGCTTGGTCACCGTGGCGAAGGCCTTCGGCGCGTCGCCGCGCCGCCCGAGCGAGAAGGCCATCCGGGAGGCGGTGTACATGCCCGAGTTGAGGCAGGACAGCACGGCCGTCAGCACGATCACGTCCATCACCCGGCCGGCGCCCGGGATGCCCACGTGCTCCAGCACCGCGACGTACGGGCTGCCCTTGACGGCCGCGGAGTCCCACGGCAGCAGGGTCACCACGAGCAGGATGGAGCCGAGGTAGAAGATCCCGATCCGCCAGATGACGCTGTTGGTCGCCTTGCTGACCGCCTTCTCCGGGTCCTCGGACTCGCCGGCGGCCAGGGTGACGATCTCGCTGCCCATGAAGGCGAAGACGACGGTGAGCATGCCGGTGAACACCGCGCCCACACCGTGCGGCAGGAAGCCGCCGTGGCCGGTCAGATTGGCGGCGCCGACCGCGTGGGTGCCCGGCAGCAGGCCGAACACGGCCAGCGTGCCGACCACCAGGAAGGCGGCGATCGCCACCACCTTGATCCCGGCGAACCAGAACTCGAACTCGCCGTAGGAGGCGACCGAGCCCAGGTTGGTCGCGGTCAGCACGGCCATCACGATCAGCGCGAACGCCCACTGCGGCACGCCCGGCATCCAGTTGTTGAGGATCTTCGCGCCGGCGGTGGCCTCGACGGCCAGCACCACCACCCAGAAGAACCAGTACAGCCAGCCGATCGTGAACCCGGCCCAGCGGCCCAGCGCCCGGTCCGCGTACGCCGAGAAGGAGCCGCTCTGCGGGTCGGCCGCCGCCATCTCGCCGAGCATCCGCATGACCAGGACGACCAGCACGCCGGCCAGCGCGTAGGAGAGCAGGATGCCGGGGCCGGTGGCGGCGATGCCCGCGCCGGAGCCGACGAACAGGCCCGCGCCGATCACCCCGCCGATGGCGATCATCGACAGGTGGCGGTTCTTGAGCCCGGCCTTGAGGTGGCCGTCGCCGCCGTGGCCGGGGGAGTGCCCAGAGGAGCCGGCCGGCGAGGATCCGGCCCGGGTGGTGGTGGTGTCCGCACGCATCGTGAGGGTGCCCTGTGCCTTTCCGGCGCGGCCTGACCCTCGGCTCGAACGCCGGAGGGTGGGGGACGGATCCGCGCATTGCGGTGCAACCTAGTCGCTACCTCCGGCTATCGGAACAAGGCGCTGCGAAGTGTTCGGTCAGCGGACGAAAAAGGCCAGGTCAGTGCGGGTGGAAAGGGCTCACGGAAAGCTCAAATCTGACGCAGCGGCAGCAAGTTGGGGCCCTCCGGCGGGGTTTGTCAGGCGGCCGTCCATACTTCTCGGGTGATGATCGTCCTCGTGGTGCTCGGCGCCCTCCTCGTCCTGGCCCTGCTGGCCCTCGTCCACTGGTACCTCTGGCGGCGGCTGGTGCGCGACGTGTCGGCGCCGGGCGGCCGCTGGCGCCGGGCCGGTACGGTGCTCGCCGTCGTCCTGCCGGTGCTCTCGATCGGCGCGCTGGTCGGCGGGCGGGCGTTCCCGATGGCGGTCGAGCGCTGGCTCGCCTGGCCGGGATTCCTCTGGCTGCCGGTGCTGCTGTACTTGCTGATCGCGCTCGGCGTCGGCGAACTGCTGCGGCCGCTGCTGCTGCGCCTGCCGGCCCGCCGCGGCGCGATACCGGCCGCGGCCGTTCCGGAGGCGGCCGCCGCGGAGGAGGCCCCGGAGCCCGTCGGGGCGGTGCCCGCCGAGGAGGGTGACGGCGCGTCAGTGCGGACCGCCCCCTCGCCGGAGCGGCGGCTGTTCGTCGCCCGGGCGGTCGCGCTCGGCGCCTCCGGCGCGGCGGCGGCCGTGGTCGGCAACGGCACCTACGGCGTCCTGCGCGGACCGCGGCTCAAGCAGGTCACCGTCCCGCTCGCCAAGCTGCCGGCCGGCGCCCACGGCTACCGGATCGCCGTGGTCAGCGACATCCACCTCGGCCCGATCCTCGGCCGCGCCCACACCCAGCGGATCGTGGACACCATCAACGCCGCGAAGCCCGACCTGATCACCATCGTCGGCGACCTGGTCGACGGCACGGTGCCCGAACTCGGCCGTGACGCCGAACCGCTGGCGCAGCTGCGGGCCCGGGACGGGGCGTTCTTCGTCACCGGCAACCACGAGTACTTCTCGGGCGCGGCACCCTGGGTGGACTTCGTCCGGGAGCTGGGCGTCCACCCCCTGCAGAACGCCCGGGTGGAGCTGGGCGGCTTCGACCTCGCCGGGATCAACGACGTCGCCGGGGAGCGGGAGGGCGACGGCCCCGACTTCGGCAAGGCGCTCGGCGACCGCGACCCGGCCCGCACCGCCGTCCTGCTCTCGCACCAGCCGGTCACCATCCACGACGCGGTCCGGCACGGCGTCGACCTCCAGCTCTCCGGGCACACCCACGGCGGGCAGCTCTGGCCGGGCAACCTGATCGCGGAGCTGGCCAACCCCACCGTCGCGGGGCTGGAGCGCTACGGCGACACCCAGCTCTACGTGACGCGGGGCGCCGGGGCCTGGGGGCCGCCGGTCCGGGTCGGCGCGCCGTCCGACATCACCGTCGTCACCCTGGCCTCGCTCCGGGCCTGAGGGGCCCGGGCCTGAGGGGTCCCCGGGCCTCAGGCCTCGGCCACCTCCAGCAGGACGATCCGCCGCGCGTCCGCCGGCCGCCCGGTGAGCCGCGCGGCCAGGATCGCCGGGATGTCGCGCTCCCGCGAGTACCCCGGCACCACGGTGACCTCGGCGTGCCGCACCCCCGCCGCCCCGGCCAGCGCGTACCGCACCCGGTACGTCGTGGCGGCCGGCGGCGGGGCCGGCCCGGTGTCGCGCATCGCGCACCCGCCTTCCGTCCCGCCCTTCGGCCCGCCGTCCATTGTCCGCCGGACGGCACCCCGGCGGCATCCTGTGGCCGAACGCGGCGAACCCGGGCAGAGTGGAAACCCCGGGGCCGGCTGCCCCGGGCAGCGCGAACCGCCGGGACGGCTCCGGGAAGGAGCGACCCCCATGCAGACCACCTGGAAGGGGACGATCAGCTTCGGCCTGGTCTCGATCCCCGTCCACCTGTACTCCGCCACCAAGGAGCACGACGTCCCGCTGCACCAGGTGCACGCCAGCGATGGCGGCCGGGTGCGGATGAAGCGGTACTGCGAGCGGGAGGAGAAGGAGGTCCCGTACGCGGAGATCGCCAAGGGCTACGAGTCGCCGGACGGCCGCACCGTGACCCTCACCGACGAGGACCTCGCCGACCTCCCGCTGCCCAGCAAGAAGATCATCGACGTGCTGGCCTTCGTCGACGAGGGCGAGATCGACCCGCTGATGTTCTCCAAGGCCTACTACGTCGGGGTCGCCGACAAGGCCGCCGCCAAGCCCTACGCGCTGCTGCGCGACGCGCTCGTCGAGTCCGGGCAGATCGCCGTCACCAAGATCGCGCTGCGCACCCGGGAGTCCCCGGCGGTGCTGCGGGTGCACGACGGCACGCTGGTGCTCCAGACCTGCATCTGGCCGGACGAGGTCCGCCCGGCGGCCGGCATCGCGCCCGAGGAGGGCGTCACCGTGCGGCCGCAGGAGCTGAAGATGGCGCGCTCGCTGATGGCGACGCTCTCCGAGGACTTCGACCTCGACCAGCTCCACGACGACTACCAGCAGGCGCTCCAGCAGGTGATCGAGGCCCGGCTGCAGGGCGTCGAGGTGCCGCACGAGGAGGAGGCGGCGGCTCCGGACAACGTCATCGACCTGATGGAGGCGCTGCGCAGCAGTCTGCGGCAGGCCAAGGACGCCCACCCGGGCCGTACGCGCGCCGAGCAGGGCGAGCGGACCGGGGCGGGGGAGGAACCCGAGGAGCCCGAGGAGGCCGAGGAGAAGCCCGCCCCGCGCAAGCGTGCCGCCGCGAAGAAGACCACGGCGGCCAAGAAGACGGCGAAGCCCGCCGCGAAGAAGACCGCGACCCGGAAGTCCACCACTCCCCGGAAGGCCTCGTGACCTCCCCCGACCGACACCCCCGGAGGCGATAGCCGATGGACCTCATCACCTACAAGGCCCTGGACACCGGCCCCGACGCACCGGAGCACCCGAGCTGGGCGCACCGGGCCCTGCACTGGCTGTGCAGCCTCACCCCGACGGCCGTGGTCTTCATGGTCGGCCTCTCGCTCGGCCTCGGCGCGGTCGCCTCCCAGGTGACCTGGCTGCCGATGCTGATCGTCTTCAGCGTCGTCTGGGGTGCCACCCTGCTCGCCCTGGTCGGCGTTTTCGTCCGCTGGCGGACGTCCCTCCCGGCCCGCCACCGGATGGCCGCGGCCTGACGCCACCGGCCCGGAGTCCCCGGCCCGGAGTCCCAGGCCCGCACACCGCGGGCCGGGGCCACCGGGCCGGGTCCGGCCCGTGCGGGCGGGTTCAGCCCTTGAACAGGTTGTGGCCGACGTCCGAGGGGACGATCTCCTTCACCGGCGTGCTGTTCCCGTCCGGGACGGCCGCACCCGGCACCGGCTCGTCGCCCTCGCGGTGCAGCAGCACCACCCCGTCCTCGGCCCAGACCTGCCGGTAGCCGTGGGCGAGCAGCAGCTCGATCCGGTCGGCCTGCTCGTCCGCGGTCTGGAAGGGGAAGGTCCGGGTGTCGGAGCGGATCAGCACGTAGTCGCGCCCGCGCGGGGTGGCGTCCACCAGGACGACGTCGGTACGGCCGACCAGCCGGGGCACCACCTGGTTGTCGGCCTCCACCAGCGCGCCGTCCGGGATCCGAGCCGCCCCCCGGACCAGGGCGGCGTTGCTCGCCGAGGGGCGCCAGAAGGCGGGGGTGAGCACGCTGATCCCGCCCAGCAGCAGGCTGCACACCAGCGAGCCCGCCACCACCACCGTGCCCAGGCCGTAGGCGGCCCGCCGGTGCCTCCCGCCCCGGGCGTACAGGCGGCCGAGCACCTCCAGGCAGGCGGTGAGCAGTACCGGCCAGAGCAGGGCGTCGTAGTGGTGGGCGATCGACCAGTGGTTGGGGTTGTCGGAGAGGACCCGCTCGGCGAGCAGCGGCAGCAGGCAGAGCGTGGTCGCGGAGCGCAGCGGCAGCAGGAGCAGGGTGCCGAACAGCCAGAGCAGCAGCAGCGGCTTGATGGGTTCGTCGGTGGCGACCCGGAGGAGCAGCAGCGGGTCGCCGAGCAGGTTGGTGAACGCCGTCCCGGCGTCCGGGCCGATCGGGCCGTACACCCAGTAGTAGTCCGGTTGGCCGCCCATCGCGGGGATCAGCCAGACGATGGCGAGCGCCGAGGCCAGCGGGCCGCCGACCAGCAGGCCGGCGCCGTGGGCGAGGCCGCGGCGGTCGCCGGCCCGCTCGCCCTGCCGGTCGCCGCGCGGGCGGTTGCGCCAGAGCAGGACGAGGCCGTAGACGCCGACCAGCAGGCCGAGGTCCTCCTTGGTGGCGCAGAGCAGGGCGGCGGCGAGGGCGGCGGTGCCGTAGCGGCGGGCGAGGCCGCGTTCGAGCATCAGCAGGATGAGCGGGGCGGCGAAGGCGACCTCGTGGAAGCCGCCGCGCCCGGCGGCCAGCAGCGGCCAGCCGATTCCGTAGACCAGGCCGGCCAGGTCGGCGATCCGGCCGACGACGCGGGCGTGCGCGGCATCGGAGTCCTCGCCCGCTCGGCCCGCTACGCCCTCCTCGCCCTCCCCGGTCGGCCGGGCGAAGCAGTGGGCCGCGATCCGGCGGATCAGCGGGACGCCGGCCGCCAGCAGCAGGGCCTGGCCGAGGATCAGCGTGCGCGGGTCCTCCCAGATCCAGTACAGCGGGGCGAGCGCGGCCAGGATCGGCGAGAAGTGGTCGCCCAGCAGCGAGAAGCCGGGCGGGAACTCGTGGTGGTAGCTCTTGACCGGGGAGACCGGCAGGCCGAGGTCCGCGTACCCGGCCACGCCCTGGTGGAAGATGCCGAGGTCGAACCCGCCGAGCAGGACCGCCGACCACTGCTGGAGCCCGCAGGCGGCGGTCACCGCGAAGCAGAGCAGGGTCAGGACGGCGGTCCGGCGCCCGGAGAGCGGTCCGGCGCTGCCGGACGCGGACGGGCGGACGGCGCGCGGCAGCAGCGGCCGGTTCGTTCGGGTGGACGGGCTGAGCCCGGTTTCGACTGGCACGGGATCCCTGAACTGGTCGGAGACGGGGGCAGGTGCGGAGCGGGGCGGGCGGCCCCGGGCCGGACGGGGCGGTGCGCGCCCGGCCGGGGACGGCGGGTCAGCCGGATCCGGGCGTGCCGGGCGCGGGCGCGTCGGCCGCCGCGGCGGGGGCGCCGCCGGCCGTGCGCTGCAGCAGCGTGATGCCGTGCTCGCTGCGGACCACGTGGTAGCCGCTGCGCTTGGCGGTGGCGAGTTCCTGCCGCTCCTTGTCGGGGGACAGCGGCCAGCCCATCGGCTGGTCCTCGTCGACCACGATCCACTCGGCGCTCGACCACTTCTGCGGCCAGCCGAAGGTGATGACCTCGCAGCGGTTGGTCAGCTGCGGCACCAGCCGGTTGGAGGCGGCGACCCGGGCGTCGTCCGGGACGGCGGCCAGCACCGAGCGGGCGGCCTCGACCCGGGCCGGGGTGCGCCACAGGTCGAGGGTGAACAGCTGGCTGAACGCGAAGCCGGGCAGGAAGGCGAGGGTGACCACCGCGCTGACCGGCAGGGCCGCCCGGGCGAGCCACCGGGGCAGCACGCCGTCCCGCTCCCGCGCCTTCACCAGGACGTCCACGAAGGCGATGAAGACGATCGGCATCAGCACGGCGCTGTAGTGGTAGCTGGTGCCCCAGTAGGCCGGGTTGTTGGAGAGCAGCCGCCAGCCGAGGGTGGGCAGCGCGACCAGCATCAGCGGCGAGCGGGCGGCCAGCAGCACGGTCGGCGCGAGCAGCATCAGGACGGTGGTGACCTTCTCGGCCGGGGTGACCAGGTCGAGCGGCAGGGTGAGCAGGTTCCGGCCGCCCGAGCCGCCGCTCAGGTTGTCCCAGTAGGCGAAGCTGCCGCCGGGGCTCATCGCCGGGAGCAGCACCAGGAGTTCGAGCAGCGAGGCGCCGACGCCGAACACCGCGGTGGCCGCGCCGACCCGGCGGTCGCCGCGCCACAGGATGTACGCGCCGACGGCGGCCACGGTGATGCCGAGGTCCTCCTTGACCAGCACCAGCGGAGCGGCCCAGAGGGCGGCGGCGGTCCAGCGCCGCTCGCCGAGCGCGGTGACCGAGAAGGCGATCAGCGGCACCGCGAAGGTGATCTCGTGGAAGTCGAAGCCGAGCGCCGAGGCGAGGCCCCAGGAGAGCCCGTAGCCGAGGCCGGCGACCAGCGCGGTGGCCGGCCCGGCGCCGCGCAGCGCCCAGCGGCAGATCGGCACGGCGGCGACGGCCACCAGGGCGGACTGGGCCAGCAGCAGGGTCTTGGCGGACGGCCAGATCCAGTAGAACGGGGCGAGGGCGGCGAGGACGGGTGAGAAGTGATCGCCCAACAGATTGAAGTCGGGGCCCTTGAGTTCGACGATCGGGCCGCGGCCCTCGGCGTAGCCGCGGACGCCCTGCTCGAAGATTCCGAGGTCGTATCCACTGGTGAGCAGGAGTTCGTGGCGGCGGACGGTGAAGAACGCGTAGACCAGGAACAGGGTGAGGGCGACCGCCCAGGGGAGGAACCGCACCCGCCGGTCGGCGGGGGATAACGTGACCGACGACTCGTCACTCTCCGTCCTGCGGTGGAGTGCTGATGTGAGTGTACTAATTGTCACTGAACATCCCCGTCGTTCCGGGTGCGAGTGGTCTTGCGGCCGATTCTGGTCGGAGGTCCGGGGCGGCGGGCTGGTTCAGCCGTGAGCGAACGCCGCCGGGTATGTCGGCCCCGGAGTGGGGACCGTAGCATGGGGAAGCCCTCCCCGGCGATTGAGGCGCCGGGGAGGGTGGCCCCCGAATGTCCAAGGGGCGGCTCAGGAGTGACGAAGAGTCACATCGGATGACCGGCCGATCCGGCGTTCATCCTGATGACACGTCACTTCCACTGCTGGTACGAGCCCCCGTTGCCGCCCAGCGTGTAGACGTCGCCGTTGGCGTTGCTGTCCAGGTAGAGGCCGGTGGCCAGGTTCTGGTAGGTGCTGCCGTAGGTGGAGGCGCGCTTCACCCACTTCTGGTAGCTGCCCCCGTTGCCGCCCAGCGCGTAGACGTTCCCGTTGCCGTTGGAGTCCAGGTAGAGGCCGGTGGCCTTGTTCTGCAGGGTGTAGGTGTTGTTGCCCAGGCTGGTGGCGTACCAGCGCTGGTAGGAGCCGCCGTTGGCGGGGAGGGTGTAGACGTTGCCGTTGCCGTTGCTGTCCAGGAGGCGGCTGGTGGCGACGTTCTGGAGGGTGACCTCGGTGGCGGCGCTCGCCGGGCCGGCGGCCAGGACGGTCATGCCGCCGGCCAGCACGGCCGCCGAGGAGACGAGAGCAGCGGCGCGCTTGAGGGTCTTCATCGCGTTTCCTTTCCCGTTGGTGACCGACCTGTCGGCCGGTCATCGCAGAAGGTAGTCGGAAACGCTTATCCGTCGGCCCTGTTTCGCCTCGGATGGGCGTGCGTTCGGCCATTCGGAAAGAAGCGGTTCAGCTTTTATGAATATGAGCACAGGATTTTACGCAGGTTTGTCAACGAAGGGATTTTTGTGGAGGGCCTGCCCGGGTGATGTGAAGGGCGGTCCCCGAAGTGCGCCGCTCCGCTTTCCCGGTAGGCGGACAAAGCGGAACAATCGACTGTCCGGAAACTTGGCCGGATCCGGCCGGGGCGTACGGCCCCGGCCGGGGGCGCGCAGGGCGCGAACTACGCCACCCAGACCGTGGTGATGTTGCAGAACTCCCGGATTCCGTGGCCCGACAGCTCCCGGCCGAAGCCGGAGCGCTTGACGCCGCCGAACGGCAGGGCCGGGTGCGAGGCCGTCATGCCGTTGAAGAACACCCCGCCCGCCTGGATGTCCCGCACGAAGCGGTCCTGCTCGGCCGGGTCCTCCGTCCAGACGTTGGAGCTGAGCCCGAACGGCGTGTCGTTGGCCAGCGCGACGGCCTGGTCCAGGTCCTCGGCCCGGTAGACGGTGGCGACCGGGCCGAAGGTCTCCTCCTGGTGGATCCGCATCCGCGGCGTGATGCCGGTCAGCACGGTCGGCTCGTAGAACCAGCCGCCGTCCAGGCCCCGCTCCTCCAGGCCCTCGGGACGGCGGCCGCCGCACTCCACCCGGGCGCCGTGCTCCCGCGCGTCGTCGACCAGTTCGGCCAGGTCGTCCCGCCCCTGCCGGCTGGCCAGCGGGCCGATCTGGGTGGCCTCGTCCATCGGATCGCCGACCTTCAGCGCCCGCATCGCCTCGGTGAACGCGGCGGTGAAGCGGTCGTAGACCTCGGTGTGCACGATGAACCGCTTGGCGGCGATGCAGGACTGGCCGTTGTTCTGCGACCGCGCCGTGACGGCGGTGGCGACGGCGGCGTCCAGGTCCGCGCTCGGCAGGACCACGAAGGGGTCGCTGCCGCCCAGCTCCAGCACCGCCTTCTTCACCTCGTCGGCCGCGGTGGCCGCGACCGCCCGCCCGGCCGGCTCGCTGCCGGTGAGCGTCACGGCGGCCACCCGCGGGTCGCGGATCACCCCCTCCACCGCGCCCGAGCCGATCAGCAGGGTCTGGAAGCAGCCCTCCGGGAAGCCGGCCCGGCGGAACAGCTCCTCCAGGGCCACCGCCGTGCGCGGCACGTTGGACGCGTGCTTGAGCAGGCCGACGTTGCCGGCCATCAGCGCGGGCGCGGCGAACCGCACGACCTGCCAGAACGGGAAGTTCCAGGGCATCACGGCCAGCACCGCCCCCAGCGGCCGGTACCGGACGTACGCGCGGGCCGCCCCGGAGTCGGCCACGTCGGCCTGGTCGGGGTGCTCGTCGGCGAGCAAGGCCTCGGCGTTCTCCGCGTACCAGCGCATCGCCTTGGCGCACTTGGCGGCCTCGGCGCGGGCGGCGGTGAGCGGCTTGCCCATCTCCTCGGTCATCGTCCGGGCGACCGTCTCGCGCTCCTGGTCGAGCAGGTCCGCGGCCCGGCGGAGCAGCCCGGCCCGCTGGGCGAAGGACGTGGTGCGGTACGTCCGGAAGGCCGCCTCGGCGCGGGCCAGCCGCTGTTCGAGGCCGGCCGCGTCCAGGGGTTCGAAGGTCTCCAGGGTCTCGCCGGTCGCGGGGTTCACGCTTGCGATGGCCATCGCGGGCCCTCCCAGGGGTGCGCGGGGTGGACGTGTCGGTCCTCCCACCCTGGCCCACCGCCGGCGCCGTGGCACGCCGACACCGCCCGGCGTGTCCCGCCGGGCGGTGGTGCGCCGGTCGCCCGCCTACTCGGGCAGCGCCTCGGCCCGGACCGCGGCCCCGCGGGCCCGGGCGCCGGCCCTGGTCCGCCCGGCGGTGACCAGGCGGTGGGGGAAGCGGTGCAGGTACTCCGCCTCCAGCTGCCCGGTGCGCAGGGTGTGCCGCTTCAGCGCCTCCTCGGAGCCGTACAGGAAGGTCTCGTGCCTGGTCCGGTGCAGCTGCTCCAGCTCGTGCACCAGGGTGTCGTTGTCCAGGGCGTGCGGGGAGATGCCCTCGGGCCTGGTGTGCGGGGCGTCGGGGTGCCGCATGTCCACTCCCTCGTCGGCGGGAACCGGAAACCCCCCGAGTACCCGGTGCCCCGCGAGCCCCTCCGGTACACGCGTCCGGCGCCCGCCGGAACCGACAAGGATTCTCGTACAAGGACTGTTGCACAAGGACTCTTGTGGATATCCTCGCCGCATGACCGAGCCCACCGAGCCCACCGGCCCCGTCGCGGACGGCGTCCGGCAGATCGCCGACTCCCGCGTCCTGGCAGCCCTCACCCACCCCGTCCGCCGCCGCCTGCTGGACCTCCTCGCGGTGGACGGCCCCGCCACCGTCGGCCTGCTCGCCGAGCGCTCCGGCCAGGCCGTCGGCAGCATCAGCCACCACCTCAAGGTGCTGGCCGGCGCCGACCTCGTCGAGGAGGCCCCCGAGCTGGCCCGCGACCGCCGTGAGCGCTGGTGGCGCCCGACCGCCGGCACCCCGCGCTGGCGGCGCGCCGACTTCGCCGCAGACCCGGTCGCCGAGGCCGTCGCGGACGCGGCCGGCTCGCTCCAGCTGGAGCGCCAGGCGGCCCTGGTGCGCGGCTGGTCCGCCGCCCGCCACGACTACCCCGAGCCCTGGCGGGAGGGCTGCGCCGTCGCCACCGAGAGCTGGCTGCGGCTGACCCCGGAGGAGGCCCGCGAGCTGGCCGGCGAGCTGGTCGAGGTGCTGTCCCGCTGGGCCGCCCGCCCCGTCCCGCAGGACGGGCGCGCCCGGGAGTCCGTGTTCGCCTTCGCCCACAGCGTCCCGGCCCGGCCGTGACGGACACCGGGCTGCCGGGCACGCCCCGGTTACCCGCCGGCCTGTTCGCCCGGCGAGACTTCCGGCTGCTCTGGGCGGGGGAGACGGTCAGCCGGCTGGGCTCGGCCGTCACCGCCGTCGCGCTGCCGCTGGTCGCGGTGGTCACGCTGGACGCCGGACCGCTCGCCACCGGCCTGCTGAGCGCCGCGGTCTGGCTGCCCTGGCTGCTGATCGGCCTTCCGGCCGGGGTCTGGGTCGGCCGGTGGCGCCGGCGCACCCTCCTGGTCCGGGCCAACCTCGTCTCGGCGGTGCTCTACGCCTCGGTGCCGGTGGCGGCCCGGCTCGGCGTGCTGACCCTCGCCCAGCTGGTGCTGGTCGCCCTGCTCGCGGGCACCGCGGCGGTCTTCCTCGGCGCCGGCCACCAGGCCTACCTGCCGGACCTGCTGCCGCCCGAGCGGCTCACCGAGGGCAACGCCAGGCTCCAGGGCGGCGCCTCCGCCGCCCAGGTCGCCGGGCCCGGCGTGGCCGGGCTCACCGTCCAGGCCTTCGGCGCGGCCGCCGGACTGCTGGTCGACGCGGCGAGCTTCGTGGCCGCCGCGGCGGCGCTGCTGCTGATCCGCGACCGCCCGGCGCCGCCCGCGGCGGCCGACCCGGTGCCGCTCGGCCGCCGGGTCCGCGAGGGGCTGGCCTTCGTCCGCCGCGACCCGTACCTGCGCGCGCTGCTGCGCTACGGCGCCGCCGCCAACCTCGCGCTGGCCGGCTACCAGGCGGTGGCCGTGCTCTTCCTGATCCACGACCTGGGCGTGGCCCCCTCCGCGGTCGGCTGGCTCGGCGCCGCCGGGGCCCTCGGCGGGGTGGCCGGCGCGGCCCTGTCCCGCCCGGTCACCCGGCGGTACGGCAGCGCGCGCGGGCTGCTGCTCGTGCTGCTCACCGCCACCCCCTTCGGCCTGCTGCTGCCGAGCGCCCGGCCCGGTGCGGGGGTGCTGCCGTACGCGGTGGGGTCGGCGGTGATGGTGGGCGGCGTGGTGCTCGCCAACGTGGTGACCGGCAGCTTCCGGCAGCGCTACGCGCCGCCGGAGCTGCTCGGCCGGGTGGTGGCCACCTCGATGGCCGCCAACCAGGCCACCATCCCGCTCGGCGCGGTGGCCGGCGGCGTCCTGGGGGAGGTGCTCGGGCTGCGCCCGGCGATGTGGATCACGATCGCGCTGCTGACGGCCTCCGCCGCCCTGCTCGTCGCCTCGCCGATCCGGCGGGTGCGTGACCTGCCCGATGCGTGGTCCGGGACGACAGAAAAGTAGGATGACCACTTCGTATCCGCACCATGATCCCCGGACAGGCCCCCGCATGCCCCTCCCCAAGGCCGAACTGCACCTCCACATCGAAGGCACCCTGGAGCCCGAGCTCGCCTTCGCGCTCGCCGCCCGCAACGGCGTCACCCTGCCGTACGCGGACACCGAGGAGCTGCGGCGCGCCTACGCCTTCAGCGACCTGCAGTCCTTCCTCGACCTGTACTACGCGCTGATGGCCGTGCTGAGGACCGAGGAGGACTTCGCCGAGCTCGCCGACGCCTACCTGGCCCGGGCGGCGGAGCAGGGGGTGCGGCACGCCGAGATCTTCTTCGACCCGCAGGCGCACACCGCGCGCGGCGTGCCGCTGTCCGTCGTCGTGGACGGCCTCGGGCGGGCGCTGGACCGCAGCGAGCAGCGGCACGGCATCAGCACCCGGCTGATCATGTGCTTCCTGCGCGACGAGTCCGCCGAGTCGGCGCTGGAGACCTTCGAGGCCGCCCGCCCCTGGTTCGGCGGCCGGATCACCGGCATCGGGCTGGACTCCGCCGAGGTCGGCCACCCGCCGGCCAAGTTCCGCGAGGTCTACCGGCGCGCCGCGGAGGCCGGCCTGCACCGGGTCGCCCACGCCGGCGAGGAGGGCCCGGCCGCCTACATCACCGAGGCGCTGGACGTGCTCGGCGTGGAGCGGATCGACCACGGCCTGCGCTGCCTGGAGGACGCGGCGCTGGTCGAGCGGCTGGTCCGCGAGCGGATCCCGCTCACCCTCTGCCCGCTCTCCAACATCCGGCTGCGCTGCGTCGACACCCTCGCCGACCACCCGCTGCCCGCCATCCTCGCCGCCGGCCTGCTGGCCACCGTCAACTCCGACGACCCGGCCTACTTCGGCGGCTACGCGGGCGACAACTTCGACGCCCTCGCCGAGGCCCTCGGCCTGGACGACGAGACCCTGCGCCTGCTGGCCGCCAACTCCTTCCACGCCTCCTTCCTCGACGAGGACCGCCGCGCCGCCCTCCTGGCCGAGGTCGCGGCCTACGAGTTCGCCCCCCGCGCCGCCGTCGGCGCGTAACGCGGGACGCGCCCGCCCCCGGGGCCGGGGTGGCGCCGGGGGCGGGCGGGGGGCCGGTCGCACCGGATCAGAGCAGGGTGGACCAGTAGTACCAGAAGCGCTTGAGGATCAGCAGCGCGATCACCGCGTACCAGAGCGCCGGGACCACCCAGTGGTAGCGGGCCGCCTCCCGCACCGCCGGGCGCAGGCCGCGCGGCACCGGGATGGCGCCCGAGCGCAGGTTGTGCAGCGTGGTGTACCAGAACAGCGGGATCATCGCCGCCCACACCACCATGCAGTACGGGCAGAGCGCCCCGATCCGGTACAGCGCCTGGTACATCAGCCAGGTCACGAAGCCGATCCCGAACACCGTCCCGGCCTGCAGCCCCAGCCAGAACCAGCGCCGGTACGCCGCGCCCGCCAGCAGCCCGGCGCCGACCGTGATCACCACCGCGAACCCGGCGAGGCCGAGCAGCGAGTTCGGGAAGCCGAAGGCCTCGGCCTGGTCGCTGCGCATGATCGAGCCGCAGCTGATGATCGGATTGATATTGCAGTTCGGAACGTACGACGGGTCCTTCAGCAGCCGGATCTTGTCCAGCGTGAGGACGGCCGAGGCGAACAGCCCGATCGCGCCGCCGATCACCAGCAGCAGGGCGAACGGGCGGCTCGCGCCGTAGCCGCGGCGGGTGGTGGGGACGATCATCCGGTCACCTGCTTGACCATCGCGGTGAACTTCTCGGGGGAGGCGGGCGCGCCGCCGGCGAAGACGTCGAGCTTCTGGCCGTTCAGCAGGACCGTCGGGGTGCCGGTGACGCCGCTCTTGTCGAAGGCCTTGCCCACCTGGTTCGCCCACGGCAGGTAGGTGCCCTCCCGGACGGCCTTGACGAAGCCGTCGGTCTTCAGGCCCGGCACCTTGTCGGCCAGGTCGAGCAGGTGGTTGACGTCCGCGAAGGCGTCCTCGCGCTCGTCCGGCTGGTTGGCGTAGAGCACGTCGTGGAACTGCTTGAACTTGTCCACGCCCTCGTTCAGCGCCGCACCGGCGGCGGCCAGCGCGGTGCGCGAGCCCTTGCCGCCGAGGCCCTGGTCGAGGAAGGTCGCCATGTGGTACTCGACCTTGTACGTACCGGCGTCGGCGAGCTGCTGGACGGCCGGGCCGGTGGTGGTCTCCAGCTGCTCGCAGTACGGGCAGCGGAAGTCCTCGTAGACCTGCAGGGTGTGCGCGGCGTCGGCCTTGCCGTAGGTGATCACGGTGCCGTCCGGGCCGCTCGCGTTGGCCGGGACGACCAGCGGGCCGGAGGCCGCGGCGTCGCCGGAGCCGGAGGAGCCGCCGACGGCGAAGGCCACGCCCGCCACCAGGGCGAGCACGGCGGCGGAGGCGGCGCCGACCACGGTGCGGCGGCGGATCCGGGCGGACCGCTCGGCGCGCTCGCGGGCCTCGCGCATCCGCTCGGTGGCGGCCCGGCGGGCGGCCTTCCGGTCGGCGGCGGTGGCGGTCTTGGCGGTCTTCTTGGGGGAGGTGCTCATGGGGAGGTCGTCCTGGTGCTCGTGGAACGGCGTGCGGGCGCGGGGGCGGCGCGGCCGGCCGAGGGCCCGGGCGGGCGGTTTCCTCAGCGGGCGTGCGCGAGCACCGGCGGCCCGCGCCGGACGGCGGGGCGCAGCAGGACGGATTCGGCGGGCACCCGGACACGGCTGGCGCGCGGGAACGGCACCCGGGCCACCGGGCGGGCCGGCAGCGGGGCGGCGAGCAGCAGCAGCCCGCGGACGGCCGCGGCGGCGAAGCGCTGGGCGAAGTCGCCGAGGATCCGCACCGAGCGGGCCAGACCGCAGATCGCGGCGTCGGCGCTGCGCAGCCAGGCGGCGGCGGCCAGCGCCAGCGCGGTGTGCAGGAGCAGCAGCACCGCCAGCCCGACCGGCCGGGACAGGCCGTGGCCGAGCAGCAGCCCGCCGAGCGAGCCGCCGCCGCAGAGCAGCGGTTCGAGGCCGCGGGCGGTGCCGGGCGGCAGCGAGGGGCAGGCCGACTGGGCGTAGTCGAACAGGGCGCTCAGACCGAGTTCCAGCGGCAGGAAGACCGCCGCGACGGTCCGGTAGCCGCGCTCGCGGCCGGCCAGCGCGAAGGACACCGCGAAGACGGCGGCGCCGGCCAGGGCCAGCGTGCCGAGCGCCAGCGGACGGCCGGTGACCAGCACCTGGCCGAGCCCCGCGAGCAGCACGAGCAGCGCGGCGAAGATCGCCGCGCGCAGCGTCCTGGGGAGCGGGGCCGTGCTCATGGGACCCGAGTGTGCCACAGACGGGGAGCCGGACGGCGGGCCCGGCGGGTTGCTGTGAAGATCCTCACCACCACCTCTGAGCTGGCCTTATATCCCGTTTACATCGACGATCGGGGGCGGTTCGACGACCGGCGCGGCCGGTTCGGCGGCGGCCGCCACCCGGGCCTCGACCAGGTCGCGGAACAGCGCGAGGTCGGTGCGGACGGCGCGTTCGACGGCCCCGGCGAGCGCGAAGCCGCGCGGTCCGCCGAACACCTCGTGCACCTCCTCCGGGTCGTACTCGACGCGGATCTGCACCCGGGTGTGCGCGCGGTCGAGCGGGCGCAGCGCGAAGGCGCCCTGCAGGGGCAGGCCGTCCAGGGTGCGCCAGGTCATCACCCGGCCGCGCCCCCGGTCGGTGATCTCGGTCTCGACGTCCCGTCCGGCGCCGGCGACGTCCACTTCGAGGTGGGCGAGGTTGCGGCCGTGCGGCTGGGCGCTGCGGACGCCGTCGACGAACCGCGGGTACTCGTGGACCCGGTGCAGCTGCTCCCAGGCGGCCAGGACCGGGGCGTCGATGTCGATCTGTTCCTCTAGCGTGCTCATGGCGGGGCCGGACCTCCTCGGCTGGCGCGCGGTCGACCCCTCCAGACTGCGCCGGGGGCCGGTGGACGGCAAAGGCGGCGGGCGGGCGGGGCGCGGGCGGCTGCGCGAGACTGGGCGCATGCCGGAGCTGCCCGAGGTCGAGGCCCTGACCGCCTACCTGTCGCAGCGGCTGACCGGGCGGGTGATCGCCGAGGTCCAGCCGGTGGCGATCAGCGCCCTCAAGACCTACGACCCGCCGGTGACCGCGCTGGCGGGCCGGACGGTGGGCCCGGTCGTGCGGCACGGCAAGTTCCTCGACATCGAGGCCGGCGGGCTGCACCTGGTGGTCCACCTGGCCCGGGCCGGGTGGCTGCGCTGGAAGGAGGGCCTGCCCCCGCTGCCGCCGCGGCCGAGCGCGCGCAACCCGCTGGCGCTGCGGGTGCGGCTGGAGGGCCCGGAGGCGGACGGCTTCGACCTGACCGAGGCGGGCACCAGGAAGGGGCTCGCGGTGTACGTGGTGCGGGAGGCGGCGGAGGTCCCGGGGGTGGCCCGGCTCGGTCCGGACCCGCTGGACCCGGGCTTCGACCTGGAGCGATTCCGCGCCCTGCTGGGCGGCGAGCGGCGCCGGATCAAGGGCGTGCTGCGGGACCAGAGCGTGCTCGCGGGGGTCGGCAACGCCTACTCGGACGAGGTGCTGCACGCGGCGCGGATGTCCCCGTACAAGCTGGCGGCCGACCTGTCGGAGGAGGAGACGGCGCGGCTGTTCGAGGCGCTCGGCACGACGCTGCGCGAGGCGGTGGAGCGTTCGCGGGGGCTGGCGGCGGGGGAGCTGAAGGCGGAGAAGAAGCTGGGCCTGCGGGTGCACGGGCGCACCGGGCAGCCCTGTCCGGTCTGCGGGGACACCGTGCGGGAGGTGTCCTTCGCCGACTCCTCGCTGCAGTACTGCCCGACCTGCCAGACCGGCGGCAGGCCGCTCGCGGACCGGCGGCTCTCGCGGCTGCTGAAGTGAGGCCCGGCGGCCCGCCCGGGCTGCCGGCCGGCCCCGCCCGGTGGTGGTGGGAGGGGCCGGTGGCGGCCGGGTCCGGGGCGGTGGTTCAGGGCTTGCGGGCGACGCCGCCCCAGTAGTACGCGGCGTACGGGTCCTCGGGCTGCTCGCCGTCCGGGTGCCAGGCCATCACCGGGGCGACACCGGGCTCGACCAGCTCCCAGCCGTCGAAGAACCGGCTGACCTCCTCCTTGCTGCGCGGCACCAGGGTCATCCCGGCCGAGCGGGCGGAGGCCGTCACCTGGGCGACGGCGGCCTGGTTGAAGTCCTGGGTCGGGTGGGTGAGGGCGAGGTAGCTGCCGGAGGGGAGCGCGTCGCGCAGCGCGGCGACCTTGCCCCACGGGTCGTCCTCGTCGGCGATCAGCATCAGCACGGCGATCATCAGCAGGCCGACCGGCTGGGTGAGGTCCAGCGTCGTGTTGAGGGCCGGGTCGGCCAGCAGCTCGGCGGGCTTGCCCAGGTCGGCGTGGATGTAGGTGGTCCGGCTGGCCGGGGTGGAGACCATCAGCGCGCGGGCGTGGGCCAGCACGATCGGGTCGTTGTCCACGTACACGACCCGGGTGCCGGCGCTGACCGACTCGGCGATCTCGTGGGTGTTCGGCGAGGTGGGGATGCCGGTGCCGAGGTCGAGGAACTGGCGGATGCCGTAGCGCTCGGCGAGGTGGCGCACGGCGCGCTTCTGGAAGCCGCGGTTCTCCTTGGCCTGCGCCTTCATGGTGGGCACGGCCTGCTCGATGGCCTGGCCCATCGCACGGTCCGGCGGGAAGTTGGTCTTCCCGCCCAGCCAGTAGTCGTAGACGCGGGCGGAGTGCGGGGTGCTGGTGTCCACCCCGTACTTCTCCCACTGGCTGAGTTCGGCCTCGTCGTTGTCGGAGCGGTCGGCGAAATCCTGACTTTTCGTCATGGCCACGTCCTCTGAAGACAGATCATCACACTTGGGAGAGGTCAGATTAGCGGGCCGGGCGGGCTTTCGTTCACGGGGTGGGCGAACCGGTCGCGACATGGGCCGTTGGGGTGGTGATCGAGCCCGTCGGGGTAGCCGCTGGGAGGCCGGTCGATGAACGGGGGAGACATTCGCCATGCTGTCTGATCGTCAGATTACTTCGCGAAGATTGCTGCTGGTCGCGGCGGGGATGTCGCTGCTCGGGCTGACCGGCTGCGGCCGGGGCTCGGAGGTGGTGAGGGCCGCCCGGGCGGCCCGCCACCCGGAACCCGGGGCCGTTCCGGGGGAGGTCCCGGCCGGGCTCACCGGCGAGTCCGTGCCGTCCGCCGTGCCGTCCGCCGCCCCCTCCGAGGCGCCGACCGCGGCGTCCGGCCCGTCGGCCGCTCCGAGCCCCTCCGCCGCCGCGGCCCCCTCGGCGGCCGGGGCCGCGCCGACCGCCCCGGCCCCGGCCGCGCCGACGCCCGCCCGGGCGCTGACGGCCGCCGAGAGCCGGCCGGTGTACGAGCTGGACTCCGTGCGGAAGGTGGTCGCGCTCACCATCGACGACGGCCCCGACCCCCGGCACACCCCGACCGTCCTGGCGCTGCTGGAGCAGTACGGCATCCGGGCCACCTTCTTCCTGATCGGCGAGAACGCCGTCGAGCACCCCGGCCTGGTCGGTGAGATCGCCGCCCGCGGCCACCACATCGCCAACCACACCTGGACCCACCCCGACCTGCGGAGCCTCTCCGAGGGCAAGGTCCGCGACGAGCTGGAGCGCACCTCCGACCTGCTGCACCGGACCACCGGCAAGGTGCCGACCTGGTTCCGGGCGCCGGGCGGCGACTGGTCCGCGACGGCCCTGCGGGTGAGCGGCGAACTCGGCATGCGGCCGATGGCCTGGTCGGTCGACCCCCGGGACTGGGCCCGCCCCGGGACGGGGGTGATCACCGACCGGATCCTCAAGGACGTGCGCCCCGGCGCGATCGTGCTCAACCACGACGGCGGCGGGGACCGCTCCCAGACGGTGGCGGCGCTGAAGGCCTACCTGCCGGTGCTGATCGACTCCGGCTACTACTTCACCGCCCCGGCGGGCTGAGCGGCGGCGTCGGGCTGAGCGGCGGCGTCGGGTTGGGTGGCGGTAGCGCGCTGGGTGGCGGAGGTCGGCGGCCGAGCAAATGGGCGAATGGAAAAGTCGCGGGAAATACACTTAAACCACCCGAAAGGATGGATTGGAAGAATCGTTTCCCCGATTTTTGGGCCTCTAGGGTGATCTCGCACCAATTCCCCAGGTACCACCCGAGTACCGCCTGAAAGGGCCACCCGCCATGCGTCTGCGCAACGCCGTGCTCGCCGCCACCAGTGCGATCGCGCTCGTCCTCGCCGTCCCGGTCTCCGCCAACGCCGCCGACGGCGAATTCCGCTACAAGTACGGCTCCGACTTCACGGGCGCGCTGATCGACCCGAAGGGCGGCACGTGCGTCGACCTGCCGGAGGCCACCGAGGCGGAGCCCGCGTTCGCGCCGTCGAACCAGACCCGCTCCACCGCCACCGTCTTCCGCGACCTCGGCTGCGCGGGCGACACGTACTTCGTGCTGCGGCCGGGCGGGCGCGCCGGCGACCGGCTGCTGGTCCGCTCGGTGGTCTTCTCCTGACGGCGCGGTCGTACGAAGCGAATTCGTACGAAGCGCGGGACACGGCGGCGATTGGTTGAGACCATTCCGGTGAACCGGCCGTGAACGGCGGCCGGCGGAGTCCGTGACGACACCGGGAGCGGCCGTGCAGATTCGAATCGCCGGGCTCTCCGCCCGGACCCGCAGAGCGCTGGTGCCCGCCGCCGTCCTGCTGCTCGCGGCGGTCGGCTTCGGAGTCCAGCGGGCGATCGGCGGCGAGGACGGCCACCCGGGCGGGGCCGTCGCCGTACCCGCCGGCCCGCGCACCGCGGACCGGATCATTCCCGTCCCGCTCTCCGTGGCCGCCGGCTCCGGTCCCGGCTACCGGCTCACCGGGAGCACCGTCGTGCGGACCGTCCCCGGGGCGGAGGCCGTCGAGCGGCAGGCCGGGGAGGTGCGGCGGATCGCCGAGCAGCTCGCCGAGGCGCTGCGCCGTCCGACCGGGCTGCCGCTCCCGGTGGCGGCCGCCGCCGATCCGGCCGCCGGCGGCGGCATCAGCCTGCTGCTGGACCCCGCGCTCCCCGAGGCGACCGGCACCGAGGGCTACCGGCTGACCGCCGATGCCACCGGCGTGCGGATCACCGCCCGCGCCCCGGAGGGCCTGTTCCGGGGCACCCAGACCCTCCGGCAGCTGCTGCCGCCGCAGATCGAGAGCCCGCGCCCGGTCGGCGGCGGCCCGGAGTGGACGGTCGCCCCGGCCACCGTCGAGGACCGCCCGCGCTACGGCTACCGGGGCGCGATGCTGGACGTCGCCCGCCACTTCTTCACCCCGGACGAGGTCAAGGGGTTCATCGACCGCCTCGCCCTGTACAAGCTCAACTTCCTGCACCTGCACCTGAGCGACGACCAGGGCTGGCGGATCGAGGTCCCGGCCCGGCCCGCGCTGACGAAGGTCGGCGCGGTCAGCGAGGTCGACGGCACCCCCGGCGGGTTCTACACGGCCGCCGACTACCAGGAGATCGTCCGCTACGCGCAGGAGCGCTACCTGACCGTCGTCCCCGAGATCGACCTGCCCGGCCACAGCAACGCGGTCCTCGCCTCCTACCCCGAGCTGGACTGCACCGGGAGCGCCCGCCCCTGGCCGTACACCGGGATCGAGGTCGGCTTCTCCACGCTCTGCCCGACCGGTGACGAGGTCTTCGCCTTCACCCGGGACGTGGTCGCCGAGCTGGCCCGGCTCACCCCGGGGCCGTACCTGCACCTCGGCGGGGACGAGGTGAAGAAGATGGCCCCGGCCGAGTACGCGGCCTTCGTGAAGCGGGTGAACGACCAGGTGGTCGCCGCCGGGAAGACCCCGGTCGGCTGGAACCAGACCGCCCCGGGCGGGGTCGGGGTGCTCCAGTTCTGGGACGGCCGGGGCGGGCGCGACGTCGAGCTGAAGGAGGCCGCCGAGCGGGGGGCCAAGGTGATCATGTCGCCGTCCGGCCACAGCTACCTGGACATGAAGTACGAGTCCGGCTACCCGCTCGGCCTGGTCTGGGCCGGCACCATCGACGTCTGGACCGCCTACTCCTGGGACCCGGACAGCCTGGTGCCGCTGCCCGCCGGCTCCGTGCTCGGCGTCGAGGCGCCGCTGTGGACGGAGACCCTGGACACCCCCGGGGAGCTGGACCTCATGCTGCTGCCCCGGCTGCCCGCGCTCGCCGAGCTGGGCTGGTCGGCCAAGGAGAGCCACTCCTGGGAGCGGTTCAAGACCCGTCTGGCCGAGGAGGGCGCCCGCTGGGAGGCCGCCGGGTACCGCTACGAGAAGCGGAGCGAGGTGCCCTGGCCGGACCGGTAGGCCGTGCGGTGGGGGATCGGCCGGTGGCGGCGTAGCGTGACGAGGGGAGGGTTCGCGCAGGTCCCGAGACGGCGCAGGAGGAACGATGTCCGAACGGGAACCGGACCCGGCGAGGCAGCAGGAGTTCGCGGGTCGTGTGGTGCAGGTGCTCAACGACGCCTGCCTGGGATTCATGGCCAGCATCGGCCATCAGACCGGCCTCTTCGACACCATGGCCGGCCTCGCTCCGTCGACCAGTGCGGAGGTCGCCCGCGCCGCCGGGCTGGACGAGCGCTACGTCCGCGAGTGGCTGGGCGCCATGGTGGTCGGCGGGTTCGTCGAGTACGAGCCGCGGCAGGGCAGCTACCGGCTGCCGCCCGAGCACGCGGCGTCACTGACCAGGGCCGCCGGGCCGGACAACCTGGCCGGGATGATGCAGTACCTGGCCCTGATGGGCGAGGTCGAGGAGCGGATCGTCGAGGCGTTCCGCAAGGGCGGCGGGCTGCCGTACTCCGCGTACCCCCGGTTCCAGGCGCTGCAGGGCGAGGAGACCGCGGCCATCTACGACCTGGCGCTGGTGGACGTCGTCGTGCCGCTGGTGCCGGGGCTCACCGAGCGGCTGCGGGAGGGGATCGACGCGGTCGACATCGGCACCGGGCAGGGCCACGCCGTCAACGTGCTGGCCAAGGCCTTCCCGGCCAGCCGGTTCACCGGTGTGGACATCTCCGAGCAGGGCATCGGCGCGGCCAAGGCGGAGGCCGCCGCGCACGGCCTGGACAACGCCCGCTTCGAGCTGGGCGACTCGGCCGAGCTGACCGGCTCGTACGACCTGGTCACCGCCTTCGACGTGATCCACGACCTGGCCCGGCCGGACCGCGCGCTGCGGGGCGTCGCGGCCGTCCTGCGGCCCGGCGGCGTCTTCCTGATGGGCGACATCGCGGCCAGCAGCCGGCTGGAGGAGAACATCGACCACCCGCTCGCCCCGGCGCTGTACACCTTCTCGACCTTCTACTGCATGACCGTCTCGCTCGGCGAGGGCGGTGCCGGTCTCGGCACCGTCTGGGGCGAGCAGACCGCCCGCCGGATGCTGGCGGAGGCCGGCTTCGGCTCGGTGGAGGTCGAGCGGATCGAGGGCGACCCGCTCAACCAGTACTACGTGGCCCGGCTGCCCACGGCCGCGTAGCGGGCCCGGCCCGGTCCGGGTGGCCGGGGGCGGGGGTGCGGACGTAGGTTCGAAGGGTCCCCGCGTGAAGGGAGGGCGGCGATGACCGGCAACGGCTACGCACACCCCGAGGCGCTGGTCGGCACCGAATGGCTGGCCCACCACCTGGACGACGGCACGCTCCGGGTCGTCGAGGTGGACGAGGACAGCGGGGCCTACGCCCGCGGGCACCTGCCCGGCGCGGTCGGCTGGGACTGGACCGCCGACCTGCACAGCCCGGTCGGCCGCGACTACGCCGACCGCGCGGGCGTCGAGCACCTGCTGCGCGCCGCCGGGGTCGAGGACGACACCACCGTGGTGCTGTACGGCGGCAACGACAACTGGTTCGCCGCCTACGCCTACTGGCTGCTGAGGCTGCGCGGCTTCGGCCCGGTGCGGCTGCTGGACGGCGGGCGCAAGAAGTGGGAGCTGGAGGGGCGCGAGCTGACCGAGGAGGTCATGGACTACCAGCACAGCGCCTACCGGCTGAGCGGGCCGGAGCACCCCGAGGTGCGGGCGCTGCGGGACGAGGTGCTGGCCAAGGCGGAGGTCTTCGCCAAGCCGGGGTCGGACGCGGTGCTGGTGGACGTCCGCTCGCCCGCCGAGTACCGGGGCGAGGCGCTGGCCCCGCCGCACCTGCCGCAGGAGCAGGCGCAGGTGCCCGGCCACATTCCCGGCGCGGTCAACATCCCCTGGTCCCGGGCGGCCAACGAGGACGGCACCTTCCGCTCGGCGGCGGAGCTGCGGGCGCTGTACGGCGGGGAGGGGGTCGAGCCGGAGCGCGAGGTGATCGCCTACTGCCGGATCGGGGAGCGCTCGGCGCACACCTGGTTCGCGCTGACCGAGCTGCTCGGGTTCCCGCACGTCAAGAACTACGACGGCTCGTGGACCGAGTACGGCTCGCTGGTGCGGGCACCGGTGGCCCTGGGGTCGTAGCGCGCGGGGCGCCGGCCTTCCTCCCCTACGGTGAATGGCGGGCCTTCGACTGTTCATGACGCTCCGTCACCTCCCGGAGGCGGCGCGATGTCGGCCTGTATCTTCTTATGAACATCTCATTGTTCAGGCGTAGGCCGGGGGTCGTTGGGACAAGGATCGATCCGACCCGTTGTCCCAGTCCCAGTGACCCTGTGGAGGACCACTGTGCGCAAGAGGCTGATCGTCTCTGCCGCCGCCGGCGCGCTCGCCCTGATCCTGTCCGTCCCCGCCTCCGCCGCCCAGGCCGGCCCGGGCGCCGCAGGCATCGGTGATCCCTACTACCCCTTCGCCGGCAACGGCGGCTACGACGTCTCGCACTACGACATCCGGCTGAAGTACCAGCCCGCCACCGACGAGCTGGAGGGCACCACCACCATCCTGGCCACCGCCACCCAGGACCTCACCCGCTTCAACCTGGACTTCGTGCTCCAGGCCAAGGAGGTGCTGGTCAACGGGCGCGCCGCGTCGTTCGCCATCTCCCGCGAGCAGGAGCTGGAGGTCACCCCGGCCCGGACGATCGCCAAGGGCAGCCCGATCACCGTCGTCGTCCGCTACGCCGACAAGCCCGGCGAGGTCGAGCGCGGCGGGTACTCCGCCTGGCTCCGCACCCCCGACGGCGGCGTGGCCGCCAACGAGCCCGAGGGCGCCGCCTGGTGGTACCCGAGCAACGACCACCCCACCGACAAGGCGACCTTCGACGTCTCGGTGCTGGTGCCCAACGGCACCCAGGTGGTCAGCAACGGCACCCTGACCACCAGCCAGCGCCCCGGCTGGACCCGCTACAACTACCGGCAGACCAAGCCGCAGGCCACCTATCTGGCCACGCTGGCGATCGGCAAGTTCGACATCCGCCAGGACACCACCCCGGGCGGGCTGCCCGTCATCACCGCCTACAGCCCCGACCTCGGCGCCAACGCCGGTGCGGCGCGGGCCAGTGTCGAGCGCACCGGCGAGCTGGTCGACTGGCTGAGCAGCATCTACGGTTCCTACCCCTTCGACACGGTCGGCGGCTACGTGCCCAACGTGCCCACCGGCTACGCGCTGGAGACCCAGGGGCAGATCTTCTACAGCCCGGCGCAGTTCGCCCGCGGCTCCAACACCTCCGTCGTGGTCCACGAGTTGGCCCACCAGTGGTACGGCGACAGCGTCTCCGTGCAGCGCTGGAGCGACATCTGGCTGAACGAGGGCTTCGCCCGGTACGCGCAGTGGCTCTGGTCGGACCACGAGAACGAGGGCACCACCCAGGAGTTGGCGGACTTCGTCTACGACTCCCACCCGGCCGACGACCCGTTCTGGTCGGTCAAGCCGGGCGACCCGGGCGCGGACCACCAGTTCTCCGGCGCCGTCTACGACCGGGGCGCGATCGCGATCCAGGCGCTGCGAAACACCATCGGCGACGACAGGTTCTACGCGATCCTCAAGGGCTGGCAGACCGAGCGCAAGTACGGCAACGCCACCGTCCAGCAGTTCCAGGCGTACGCCGAGCGGGTCTCCGGCCAGTCGCTGGGGGCGCTCTTCACCACCTGGCTGTACACCCCGGGCAAGCCGGCGGCGGGCACCTCGGGCATCGGCGCCGCGCCGGCGGTGGCGGGCCTCGCTCCGGCTGCCGCGGCGGCCGAGCGGCCGGAGCCGAAGTCCTGGAAGAAGATCCAGGAGACCGACTCGGTGCACGACAAGCGGCACTGACGATCGGCCCGCAGTAGCGGGAGAGGCCGGGGCCCGGCCGTCCGGACGTGAGCGGACGGACGGGCCCCGGTGTGTCCGGTGCGCTCAGGCCCGGGCGGCGCGCTCCTCGGTGAGCACCAACTCCTCGATGCCGTACAGGAACCGCTCCATCGAAGGGCGGGGGAGCACCGCCGGGTCGGCGGTCATGGCGAGTTGCAGGGCGGCGGGGGTGCGCAGGGCGTCCAGGGCGTAGGTCAGCCCGGGGCGCGGGTCGAAGTCGACGGGCCAGTCGAGCGTGGTGCGCCCGTCCCCGCCCCCGGTCGGGGCGGGCCGCGCGGCCAGGCCGCTCGGGATCAGCTCGCGGGTGTCGTTGAAGACGCAGGAGCGGTCGGCGAGCGGGACCCGCTCGGCGGTGAGGCGCTCGACCTCCGCGTCCAGCAGCCGCCGGTCGTAGTAGGCGTGCCGGTAGGCGGCGATCGACGCCGCATGGGTGCGGCGCACCAGCTCGCCGAACTCGCCGTCGGCGTCCGGGAGGTGGAGCAGGGCGTCGCCGGCGACCACGCTGACGGCGTCGGTCAGGCCGGACAGGAAGCGGTTGTTGACCACCACCTGGAGCACCGCGTCGGAGCGGTGGGCCAGCCGGGCCGTCATCGCGGCGGCGGCCGCGAGCAGGACGGTGGAGGAGCCGGTCCGGTGCGCGGCGGCGACCGCGTCGACCGCCCGCAGCAGCGCGGGCGAGCTGAGCACGGCGTTCGGGAACCGCTCGGTGGAGCCGGTCCCGGCGGCCCGCTCCCCGGCGCCGTTCGCGGGGAAGAGCCGGGGCGGCGCGGAGCGCAGCTTGCGCAGGGTGTGCGCACGGGCGTTGGCGTCGCGCTTCAGGCCGCGCTCCGAGGTCTGGAACGCGGCCTCCTCCAGCGGCTGCTGGGGCGAGCGGGCGGCCCGGAGGTCCTTCGGGTCGGCGCCCACGGCCAGCTCGCTGAGGTCGCGGACCAGCAGGCCCATGCCGCTGCCGTCCACCGCGGTGTGGGACAGCACCAGGGAGACGTGCCGCACCAGGCCGTCGGCGACCACCAGGCCGACCCGGATCGGCCACTCGGCGGTGCAGTCGAACGGCCGGCCGGCCAGCTCCTCGTGCAACGCGTCGCCGACGGCGTCGAGTTCGCCCCGAGCGGTGTCCGCCGCGCAGTCGCGGACGTGCACCGTCAGCCGGCCGGACGGGTCGACCTGCTGGCGCAGGCCGGCGCCGGCCCGGCCGTCCGGGTCGGCCGGGCTGTCCGGGTCGGCCGGGCTGTCCGTGCCGTCCGGTTCCGGGAGCAGCCGGGTGTGCAGGGAGTCGTGCAGGTGGAGCAGGTGCCCGAGGGCGTCCAGGACGGCCGGCAGCGGCAGGCCCGGGTCCAGCGGGGCGGCGGTGCCGATGTTGAAGCGGGGGCGGTCGGCGGGCGCGAGGCGGTTGACGACGTCCCAGATGGCGCGCTGGCCCCAGGTGGCGGGACCGCTGCCGGAGCGGCCGTCGGTGAAGGGGATCTCCAGTTGTCGACTCGTAGTCACCGTGGTGGGTCTCCGATGCGCTGGTTCGGATGCGGCGGTTGGTGCGGTTGGGTGCGGTGGGAGCCGTCGTGGAGAGTCTGCTGCACCGCCCGGACGTCCGTCGAGACCCGGACCCTAGACGGTTCCCGGCGGGTGGAGGACGCCGCTCCGGGCGACCCGGGCGTACCAGCGGGCGCTGGACTTCGGGGTCCGGGCGAGGGTGCGGTAGTCGACGTGGACCAGGCCGAAGCGCCTGGCGTAGCCGTACGCCCACTCGAAGTTGTCCAGCAGCGACCAGAGGAAGTAGCCGCGGACATCGGCGCCGTCGGCGGCGGCCCGGTGCAGGGCGGCGAGGTGCGCGTGCACGTAGGCGCTGCGGTCGGGGTCGTCCACGGTGCCGTCCGGGCCGGGCTCGTCGGGGTAGGCCGCGCCGTTCTCGGTGACCATCAGCGGCAGCCCGGGACGGCTGCGGGCGAGCCCGGTCAGCAGCTCGTACAGGCCGGAGGCGTCCACGGCCCAGTCCATCGCGGTGCGCTCGCCCGGGGCCTGGTGGAAGGCGACCCGGTCGGCGCCCGGCCAGGGGGAGGCGCCGCCCGCGCCGTGGCCGTCCTCGCGGGCGGGGTCGGCGCCCTCGGGCGCGGCGGAGACCACGGCGGGGGTGTAGTAGTTGACGCCCAGCCAGTCCAGGGGTTGGTGGATCGCGGCCGGGTCGCCGGGGCGGACGAAGGACCAGTCGGTGAGCTGCGCGGTGTCCGCGAACAGGTCCTCGGGGTAGCGGCCGTCCAGCATCGGGCCGAGGAAGACCCGGTTGCCGACCGCGTCGATCCGGCGCACGGCGTCCCGGTCGGCGGCGGAGCCGGTGAGCGGGCGCAGCGCGTGCAGGTTGAGCGCCACCGACACCCGAGCCCCGGCGGGCAGCACCGAGCGCAGCGCCGAGACGGCCAGGCCGTGGCCGAGGTTGAGGTGGTGGGCGGCGCGCAGGGCGGCCGCCGGATCGGTGCGGCCGGGGGCGTGCACGCCGGACCCGTAGCCGAGGAAGGCGCTGCACCAGGGCTCGTTGAGGGTGGTCCACTCGGTGACGCGGTCGCCGAGCGCCTCGCCGGCCAGGGCCGCGTAGGCGGCGAAGTGCTCGGCGGTGCGGCGCTCGGGCCAGCCGCCGGCCTCCTCCAGCTCCTGGGGGAGGTCCCAGTGGTAGAGCGTGGCGACGGGCGTGATCCCGGCGGCGAGCAGCTCGTCGGCGAGGCGGCGGTAGAAGTCCAGTCCGCGGGCGGACGCGGGGCCGCGGCCGGTGGGCCGGACCCGCGGCCAGGCGATCGAGAAGCGGTAGGCGGTGAGGCCGAGTTCGGCCATCAGCCGGACGTCCTCGCGGAAGCGGTGGTAGTGGTCGGCGGCCACGTCGCCGGTGTCGCCCCGGTGGACCTTGCCGGGCGTCCGGCAGAAGGCGTCCCAGATCGACGGGGTGCGGCCGTCCTCGGCGGCCGCGCCCTCGATCTGGTAGGCGGAGGTGGCGGCGCCCCAGTGGAAGCCGGCCGGGAAGCGGAGCGCCGCGGTGGCGGCGCCGGGGTCGGACGGGGTCATGGTGGTCCTCCGGACGGGGGAAGGGGACGGGCCGGTGGCCGACCGCGCCGGCGGCGGTGCCGCCCACGACCTGTCTGCCCGGCGGGACGTCAATGAGGCGCGGACTGACAAATCAGATCGAGTGGTTGATGCTCTCGTCCGGGTGATGCCGGTTCCGTCGCGTCCCGTCTGCGCCAAGAGTGGTGCGCCATGACCACTTTGGATGCACACGCCGCCGGCACCGGATCCACCGCTCCGCCCGCCGGGCCCTCGCGGCGCACCGTCGTCACGATGACCGGGGCCTCGGTGCTCGCCGCCGGGCTCACCGCAGCCTCCGCCGCGCCCGCGACCGCGCTCGCGCCCGCCGTCGCCCCGGCCGAGGTGCCCCCGGGCACCGACGATCAGGCCTGTACGACGGTGGCCCGCGCGATCGCCGTCTACGACGAGCACGACCGGCCGCTCGTCCCCGGCTATCTGAAGATCGTCCGGGACGGCCTGCCGGCCGCGCGGGCACGGGCGACCAAGCGGGTCCTGATCGTCGGCGCCGGACCGGCCGGGCTGCTCGCCGCGGACCTGCTCAACCGGGCGGGCCACGACGTCACCGTCATCGAGGCCAACGGCAACCGGGTCGGCGGCCGGATCAAGACCTTCCGCAAGGGCGGCCACGAGAACGGCGAGCAGCCGTTCGCCGACCCGAAGCAGTACGCCGAGGCCGGCGCGATGCGGCTGCCCGAGAGCCACCCGCTGGTGATGGCGCTGCTCGACAAGTACGACCTGCCGCGCCAGGAGTTCCTGCTGGTGGACGTGGAGGTGGAGAACCCGTCGGTCCGGGCCAACCGGGCCTGGATCCACGTCAACGGCCTGCACGTGCGCCGGGCCGACTACGAGGCCGACCCCCGGGAGGTCAACGGGAGCTTCGGCGTCACCGGCCCCAACCGCGGCCGGACCGCCGCCGCCATCTACGCCGAGGCACTGGAGCCCGTGCTCGCGCTGGTCCGCGGCAAGGAGGGCGCGGCCCTGGTCGAGGGCTGGTCCACCGTCCTGCGGCGCTACGGCCACTGGTCGATGTACCGGTACCTCACCGAGGAGGCCGGTCTGGACACCAGGACCATCGACCTCGTCGGCACCCTCCAGAACGTCACCTCCCGGCTGCACCTCTCCTTCGTGCACAGCTTCCTGTCCGCCGCGCTGATCGACCCGAAGACCAAGTTCTGGGAGATCAAGGGCGGCACGGCCCGGCTCGTCGACGCCCTCTACGCGGCCGTCAAGGGCCGGGTGCGGTTCGACCGGCGGGCGGTGCGGATCGAGCGGGACGGCGGCAGGGTCCGGGTGCACACCGTCTCCGAGGAGGGCCAGAGCGGCCGGGGCGGGGTCACCGAGGTCTTCGAGGGCGACGAGGCGATCATCACCGTCCCGTTCGCCGGGCTGCGGCACGTGGCCTTCGAACCGCCGCTCGGCTACGGCAAGCGGCGCGCCGTCACCGAGCTGCACTACGACGCCGCGACCAAGGTGCTGCTGGAGTTCTCCCGCCGCTGGTGGGAGTTCAGCGAGGAGCAGTGGAAGGCCGAGCTGGACGGCATCGAGGCCGGGCTCTACGAGCGCTACCGCTCGGGCCGGGTCGAGGACTGCCGCCACCTCGGCGCGCACGACTCCGTGCGGCGCCTCGGGGTGAGCGTCCCGGAGGGCCTCAGGACGTGCTTCGCGGACTTCCGGCCGTTCGGCGGCGACCCGGCGGCCGCCCGCATCCGCGGCGGCGGCTCGGTGAGCGACAACGCCAACCGGTTCGTCTACTTCGAGCACGCCCACCCGATGGAGGGCAGCGAGGGCGGCGTGGTGCTCGCCTCCTACAGCTGGGCCGACGACGCGCTCAAGTGGGACGCCTACGCCGACGAGGAGCGCTACCTGCGGGCGCTCGCCGGGGTGCAGGCCGTCTTCGGGCGCCGCTGCGAGGTGTTCTTCACCGCCAGGGGCAAGACCCAGTCGTGGATGCGCGACCACTACGCCTACGGCGAGGCCTCGGTGCTGCTCCCCGGCCAGCACACGGAGCTGTTCCCGGACATCCCGGGCTCCGAGGGACCGCTGCACTTCGCGGGGGACCACACCTCCACCAAGCCGGCCTGGGTCGAGGGCGCGCTCGAATCGGCCGTCCGGACGGCGCTGCTGGTCCACCAGGGCTGACGCGGCCGGACGCGGGAGCCGGACGATCCCCGGGCGCGCGGGGATCGCTCCGGCCGCCCGGTCAGCGGCGGGTGGCGGTGACCAGGTGGTAGTCGAGCAGGCCGTCGCGCCAGGTGCTGAGGAAGTTGCGGGTCCAGTGGCCGCGCGGCACGGCGCCCTCCAGGTACCGGTCCAGCCCCGGCCACACGTCCTCCCCGATGGACTCGGTGCCGATGCCGGTGAAGCCGGCGGCCGCGAGGTCGGCGGTGAACGCGCCGAGCGGGTGGGCGACGTCCAGCCCGTTGGCGAAGCTGCCGAGCAGGATGCTCAGCCGCTCGGCGACGTCCGGCCCGTCGGCGCTGAAGAACGTGGTGACCACCAGCCGCCCGCCCGGGCGCAGCACCCGGGCCGCCTCGTGGGCGAACCCGGTCAGTTCGCGGAAGTGCTGCGCCGCCTCGACCGAGTACAGGCCGTCCAGCGAGGCCTCCGCGAACGGCAGGTCGTCCGCCGAGCCCAGCGAGTAGCCCAGCCGGTCGGGGAAGGTGGCCAGGGCGCGGGCGTTGACGGCGCGGGCGCGCTCGATCTGGTCCGGGTGGATGTCGACCCCGGTCACCGCCGCGAAGCGGAACTCGCAGAGCGCGAGCGCCGCGCCGAGCCCGCGCCCGCAGCCGACCTCGCCCAGCCGCAGCGACTCCCGCGGCCCGGGGAAGGCCCGCAGCACCCGGCGGTAGAGGTCCTCCTGGCTGCGGACGCGGTCCTCCGGAGTGGGCGCGTCGGTGCGGATGCCGCTCCAGTCGCCGAAGTTGATGAATCCGCCGGCGAAGCCGGCGGTCCGTGACAGATCGTCGGCGCCGTAGGTCTGGCGTACCGGTCCGGGGATGCGGTCCTGGCTCATGGCTCGCTCGGGCTCCTCGTGTGTAGTGGCGGCGGCCGCTGGATGGCGGCGACGGGCGGGAGCGCCGGTGCTCCGGGCCCCTCGCGGGCGCGCGCCGCAGTACGTACCCAAACGCGCCCACCACGGAACTACCCGAAGGAAGTGGTTTCGCGCGACAACGTGCAGGCCAATCGGGTTGTGAGTGATACGGGATGATGAGCATGCCTACTGACTCCATTTCCGCTCCCTCGCTCCCGCGGCCCCCGGAGGCACCGCCCGGGCGGGCGGAAGGGCGGGCGGGGCGGGCCGCACGGCTGGAAGACTGGGCGGCGGAACCGTTCGGACCACGACCGTTCGGACCACGGAGGACGAGGAGCGCCGGCATGGGGATGGGCACGGGGGACGGGCGGGTCGCGCCGCCGCTGACCGGTGGTGAGCGGGAGACGCTGCGGGCCTACCTGGACTTCCACCGGGGGACGTTGGCGATGAAGTGCGCCGGGCTGACGGACGAGCAGCTGCGGCAGCGGTCCAGCCCGCCGTCGACCCTGACGCTGCTCGGCCTGGTCCGCCACCTGGCGGAGGTCGAACGGACGTGGTTCCGGCGGGTGGTCAACGGCGAGGACGTCCCGCTGCTCTGGTCCCCGGAGGGCGACTACCAGGCCGCCTACGACACGGCCGGAGCGGACCGGGCGGAGGCCTTCGCGGCCTGGGAGGCGGAGGTGGAGCACGCCCGGCGGATCGAGCGGGAGGCCCCCTCGCTGGACGTCACCGGGTACCAGCCGCGCTGGGGGGCGGAGGTCTCGCTGCGGCTGGTGATGCTGCACCTGATCCACGAGTACGCCCGGCACAACGGGCACGCCGACCTCCTGCGCGAGGCGATCGACGGCGAGGTCGGCGCCTGACCGGGGGAGACGGGGGCCCCGGCCGGCGGCCCCCTGGGCGGGTGGCCCGAGTGACGGGTGTTCCGACGGTTGGTCATGGGGCTTGAGGGGCGGCGCAGTTCGGGACAACGGGCGCTCACCAGGAAAGGTGTGGACCAATCCAGACATTCCCTATGCTCTCACCCTGATCGACTGATCGGACCGCGGTGGGAGTGGCAGTGCGCATCAATCTGCTCGGACGCTTCGAGCTCCAGGACGACCACGGCAGGGTGCTGCCGCGACCCGGTCCCAAGCGGCGCGCGCTGCTCGCCGCGCTCGCCCTGGAACTCGGCCGGACCGTCCCGGCCGAGCGGCTGGCCGGGCTGCTCTGGGGCGGCACCCCGCCGACCGCCGCCCGCTCCGCCCTCCAGGGCCACGTCACCGGCGTGCGCCGCCTGCTCGCGGCGGCCGCCGACGGCGCACCCCCGGCCGGATCCATACCCGAGGACCCCGACGGGCTGCACCTGGTCACCCGCGGCGACGGCTACGCGCTGCTCGGCCACCCCGACGCCGTCGACGCCCACCGCTTCGAGAGGCTCTGCACCGCCGCCGAGCAGCCCGGCGCCGACACCGCGGGCCTGCTGACCACCGCACTCGCCCTCTGGCGCGGGCCCGCCCTCGACGGGTGCGGCTCCGCGCGGCTCGCCGCCGAGGCCGGACCGCCGCTGACCGCCGCCCGCCGGCGGGCCGAGCGGCTCGCCGCCGCCGCACTCGCCCGGCACCCCGGACGGCCCGCGCGGCCCGCGGACCGCAACGGCGCGGCGCGGAGCGGCGAACTGCCGGACGGTCCGGGAGGGTTCGTCGGACGGTCCGGCGAACTCGCCCGCCTCGACGCGGCCGCGGCCGCCGCCGACGGCCGCCCCCTGCTGCTCACCGGACCCGCAGGCGTCGGCAAGACCCGCCTCGCCCGCGCCTGGGCGGACAGCCGCGCCGACCGCTTCCCCGACGGCCGGCACAGTGTCGACCTCCGGGGCGACGACGACACCACCCCGCTCACCCCCGCCGCCGCGCTGGCCGCGCTGCTCCGCGACCTCGGCGTCGGTGCGGTCGGCGGCACCGACGAGAGCGAACTCCCCGCCGACACCGCCGGACGCACCGCCCTGCTGCGCACGGTGACCGCCGACCGCCGGCTGCTGCTCCTGCTGGACAACGCCCGCTCCGCCGAACAGATCGAACCCCTGCTGCCCGGCCACCCCGAGGTGCTGGTCCTGGTCACCGGCCGCTCCGGGCTCACCGCCGACCTGGTCGCGCGGCAGGGCGCCGTCCCGCTGCCGCTCGGCGCCCCGGCTCCCACCGAGGCGGTCGGCCTGCTCGCCGCCGCGGCCGGTCCCGGGCCGGTCGTCCGGGAACCGGAGGCCGCCGCGCGGCTGACCGCGCTCTGCGACCAACTGCCCTTCGCGGTCGGCGTGGTGGGTGCCCGGCTCGGGGCCGGTGGCGGCAGCGCCGCCGCCCTGGTGGAGGAGCTGGCCGAGGAGCGGCGGGCGGGCCCGGACGGGGCGGCGGCCGCCCTCCGGGTGGCGCTGCGGGCCCTGTCGCCGGAGGCCGGGCGGATCCTCGCGCTGACCGGGCTGCTCCCCGGCGGGAGCCTGGAGGCGCGGGACGCCGCCGCGCTCGGCGGGGTGCCGGAGCCCCGGGCGCGCGAGCTGCTCGCGGCGCTCACCGCCGCCCGGCTGGTGGAGCCGGCCGGGCGGGGCGGGTTCGAGCGGCCCGGCCCGGTCCGCCGGTACGCGGGCGAACTCGCCGCCGGGCTCCCGGCCGAGGAGCGGGCGGCCGCGCTGGGCCGGCTGCTCGGCCGGTGGGCGGACACCGCCGAGGCGGCCTCCGCAGGTTCGGCCGAGGCCGGGGAGCCGGGCGGCGGCGGGGAGCGGGGCGGCGCCGCGGCGTGGTTCCGCCGGGTGCGGCCCGCGCTGCCGGCCCTGGCCCGCGCCGGTGCCGCGCACGGCCTCGACGCGGCGGTGTGGCGGCTCGCCCACGGCTGCGGGCCGCTGCACTACCGCGACGGCGCCCACCCGGACGCGTGGGAGGAACTCGCCCGGGAGGGCCTGGCGGCGGCCGAACGCCTCGGGGACCGGGCCGCCCGGCTCCGGCTGCGGACCGACCTGGGCCTCGCCCTGGTCTCCCGCAAGCGCTTCGCCGAGGCCGCCGGGACCGCCGAGGAGGCCGTCGCCGAGGCCGCGGGCGTCGACGACCTCGCCGTCCGGGACCGGTGCCTCACCGCGCTGGCCGGCGTCCTCGCGGTGTCCGGGCGCGGCTACGAGGCCATCGCCGTGCTGGAACGCGTCGTCGCCTCCTGCGAGGCGCGCGGCGACGACCCGTCGACCGCCCGCGCTCTGGACCACCTCGCCCACTGCCTGCATCGGGTCGGCGAGGCGGAGCGCGGCCTCGCCCACACCGACCGCGCCCTCGCCCTCGTCCGCGACCGCCCCGACGACCCGCTCCAGGGCGCGCTGCGGTTCAGCCGGGCGGAGGCCCTGCGCGTCCTCGGCCGGGTGGAGGAGGCGCTGGCCGCGTCGCGTGCGGCACTCGCCGTCGCCGAGGAGCGGGGCGACACCCGGCTCGCCCTGCTCGCCCTCGACTTCAACGGTGCCGTCCTCGCCGAACTCGACCGCCCCGGGGAGGCCGCCGACTGCTGGCGCCGCGCCCTCGCGCTGCACACCGCCGAGGGCCGCCCCAACCCGGCCCTGGCACGGCGGTTGGCGGCGCTGGGCGGGTGAGGTGGTCGGCCTCGGTGGTGAGGGTGGTGGGGTTGGCCGCGGATCGCCCCGGTCCAGCCCCGGCGCGGCGGTCGGCGGCGCTGGGCGGGTGAGGTGGGGTGTGTCAGCGGCGGCGGGGGAGGGGGGCGGTGAGGACAGCGAGGGCGAGGGTGAGGACGGCGAGGCCGGACCAGGAGACGGCGGGGAGGCGTTCGCCGAGGGCGGTGACGCCCAGGACGGCGGCGACCGCCGGTTCGGCGAGTGTCAGCGCGGTGGCGGTCTGGGCGGAGGTGTGGCGCAGGCCGCGGCCGAAGAGGCGGTAGGCGAGGAAGGTGGTGACCACGCCCAGGTGCAGCACCACGAGCAGCCCGCGCGCGGTGGCCGGCCAGTGCGGGTCGCCGATCAGCGGCACGGGCAGGACCAGCACGGCGGCCGCGCCGAACATCGCGCCCATCACCCCGGCGGACGGGTGGCCGTGGGCGATGAGCCGGCCGCCGACGAGCGAGTAGGCCGCGTAGGAGAGTCCGGCGAGGGCCGCCAGCAGGACGCCGGGCAGGTCCATCGGGGTGGCGCCGCCGCCGAGTCGTGGGCCGAGCACCAGCAGGGCGCAGCCGAGTACGGCCGTCGCCGTGGCGCACGTCCAGCGGGCGGTGGGCCGGGGGCCGCCGGTCAGCCAGGCCAGCAGGCCGGTGAAGACCGGGGCGCTGCCCAGGGCGATCACGGTGGCCACCGCCACCCCCGTGCGGGCCACGGCGGGGTAGAAGGTGAGCGGGTACCCGGCCACCGCGAGCGCGCCCAGGAGCAGCAGCCGCCGTTCGCGGGGGGTGCACGTCCGGGGCAGGGAGCGGGCGGTGCGGTCGGACAGCAGGAGCAGCAGCCCGCCGAGCACCAGCCCGGCGCAGCCGATGCCGGCCGCCGGGGCGCCGGCGGGGGCGAGTGAGCCGGCCGTGCCGGTGGTGCCCCACAGGACGGCGGCGGCGAGGACCGGCAGCGGTCCGGCGAGGGTGCCGGGACGGCGGGCCCCGGCGGTGGGTGCGGGAGCGGGCTCGGACGCGGAGGCGGACGGGGACGCGGGCGTGGAGGTGTGGTTCGGCACAGTCGTGGACTTCCGTTGTCGAATTCCGGGATTCCGGCAGGCGGACTGGATTCGGAACGGGCGCACGACACGGACCCCCGGCGCCCTGGCGGGCCGGTCGGGGTCGCGGGATCAGGACTGCCGGTGTGTGCGCCCGGTCAGGCGGACAGCGGTGGCAGCACGACGTGCCAGTACGAGGTCATGCGGCGATGCTACCGCCCGCCGCCGACGGCCCGGCCGGGGCCGCGGTGAACGCGGGACGGGCGGGCAGCCGTACTCGTCACCGTGACGGTGATGACCACGGGACGTGGTGCTGGCAAGCTGGCTGCCATGGCGGAAGCGGTGGGCGAGGCGGGGATCCGGGGGCTGGTCGCCGGCTGGCTGGCGGTCGAGCCGGCCGAGGACGACGGGCGCGGCGGGGCGGACGAACGGGCCGTCGGCGGGTGGGCGGTGCCCCCGGCCGACGGGGCGGCGGTGGTCGCGGCCGCCCGCCGGCTGGCCGTGGACGGCCTGGGGCGGCGCGGGCCGCGGACGGTGGTCCCGGACGGGCTGCGCAGGATCGCCGAGGCGCTGGTGGTCGACGAGCACCCCTCGGCGGCGCGGTGGACGCCGCTGGAGCGGGCGCAGGCGGTGGAGTGGGTGGCGCTGCTGCTGCACCGCTTCGGCGAGGACGGCGTGGTCGCGCTGACCGAGGCGCTGGCGGGGACGCCGGTGGACCCCGGGGCGGTGGACCCCGGGGCGGGGGACCCGGCGGCCGGGCGGTCCTCAGCCGGCTAAGGCCCGCAGCCGTTCGTCGAGTTGGCGGACGACCGAGGTGTCGCCGAGCCGCTTGTACAGGCCGCGGGCCGAGCGCAGCGTCCCGACCGCCTCCGGGGCGCGGCCGGAGGCCAGCAGGAAGTCGGCGAAGTGCCGCTCGGCCACCGCGTGCGGGTGGACGGCGCCGGCGAGCCGGCAGCGTTCCAGGGTCTGCCGCCAGGCGCTCTCCGCCTCCGTGGACCGGCCGAGCAGTTGGAGGGCGTGCGCCTCGTTGATCATCGCGGACAGCTGGAAGACGGCCAGCGGGTGCTCGGAGAGCAGTGCCCGGGCCTCGCGGGCGCGCCGCAGCGCCCGTACCGGCTCGCCCGCCATCCCGTACAGCCCGGCGGTGTTGCTGAGTGCGTAGGGGGCGTGCTCGGCATGGCCCTGCGCCTCCGCGAGGGCGATCGCCTGCTCGCCCAGGCGGACCGCCTCGGCCGGCCGGCCGCCGGCCGCGGTGGTCACGGCCAGCACGGTGAGGGCCTGCACCCGGACGGTGTCGCCCGTCCCGTCGGTGCGGTCGACCGCGCGGCGGGCCAGCCGGTGCGCCTCCGCCGTCCGGCCCCGGCCGCTCAGGGCGCGGGCCGTCACGGCCTCCATCGCGGCGACGGCCGCCGGGTCGCCGGTGCGGCCGGCCGCGTCGAGGCCGGTCCGCAGGCAGGCCAGCCGGTCCGCGCGGCGGCCGACGCTGTAGTAGAGGCCGTCGGCGCGGTAGGCGAGCTGCCAGGCGCGGTGGGCGTCGCCGCCCTCGGAGACGGCGGCGACCAGGCCGCGGACGGCGGGTTCCTCGGCCTGGAACCAGTCGAGGGTCGAGCGGACGGTGGGCAGGCCCGCGCGGACGGCGCGGACCGCGCGCCGGATGCCGCCGCCGGTGCCCGCCCGGGTGGCGCCGGGGGCGGGTTGGAGCAGGGCGGCGCCGCGGGCCACCGCCGCGAGGTAGTGGTCGGCCAGGGCCTCGGTGGCCGCGGTCCGCTCGTCCGCGGGCCGGGCGTCGAGGAGTTCGGTGCCGTACAGGCGGATCAGGTCGCAGCGGCGGTAGCGGCCGGGGGAGGTCTCGGTGAGCAGGTGGTGCGCGGCGAGCGCGGCGAGGGCGTCGCCCGCCTCCGCGGGGGCGGCGCCGAGCAGCGCGGCGGCGGCCGGGACGTCGGTCTCGGTGCCGGGGTGGACGGCGAGCAGGGCCAGCAGGTGGGCGGCGGTGTCCGGGATGTGGGCGAGCGTCAGGTCGAGGGCGGCCCGGAGGCTGCTGCTTCCGCGGGTGTCCAGGGCGTTCAACCTGGTCCGCTCGTCGGCGAGTTCGGGCAGCAGGTCGGCGATCGCCCAGCCGGGGCGGGTGGCCAGCCGGGCGGCGGTGATCCGCAGGGTGAGCGGCAGCCGTCCGCAGAGCTCCGCCAGCCGGTCGGCGGCCTCGGGCTCGGCGGCCACCCGGGCGCGGCCGAGCAGGTGCTCCAGCAGGCGGCGGGCGTCCTCGGCGGGCAGCGGGCCGAGCCGCAGCGGGGCGGCGCCCTCGGTGACCACCAGGTCCTCCAGGCTGCTGCGGCTGGTGATCACGGTCGCGCCGTACGGGCCGGACGGCAGCAGGTCGGTGAGGGAACGGGCGTCGCGGACGTTGTCCAGCACCACCAGCAGCCGGCGCTCGCGGGTGAGCGAGCGGAAGAGCGCGGCGCGGCCCGCCCGGTCGCCGGGCAGCGCGGCCTGCGGCACGCCGAGGGCGAGGAGGAACCGGCCGAGCACGGCGGCCGGTTCGGCGGGGCGGCCGGGGCCGAAGCCGTTGAGGTCGGCGAAGAGCCGCCCGTCCGGGAAGGCGGCGGCGGCCTCGTGCGCCCACCGTACGGCGGTGGCGGTCTTCCCGGTGCCGGCCGGTCCGACCAGGACGCCGACGGCCCCGCTCTGGCCGATGCCCCCGCCCTGCCGCAACCACTCGCCGAGTTTCCGGAGTTCGGCGGTACGGCCGACGAACCCGGTGGTCAGGCGGGGGAGTTGGTCGGGAGAGGCGCGGTGGGCGGCCGGAGCCGGAGTGAACCCGGTCGCCTGGGACGGGATTTGGCCGGGGCTTCGGCCCTCGCCCCGCGCACCGGAGGCGCGAGGGGTGGGCTTGCAGCTCGCGAACGGCATCGGCGCCGAGGCCGGGTGGGGGGAGCGGGGGGCGGTGGCGGGCACGGCGGCCGCGGTGGTGCCGCCCTGGCGGGGGAGGCCGATGATCCGGGCGGGGGCTGCGGGGGCCGCGGGGACCGGCGGTCGCGCCGGCTCCTCGGTGAGGAGTCCGGAGACCGCCGACCGCAGGGCGGGGCCGGGGCCGACGCCGAGGTCGGCGGCGAGCCGGCGGCGGGTCCGGTGATAGGTGTTCAGCGCGTCCCAGGGACGGCCGGCCTGGCTCAGACAGAGCACCAGCAGGGCGGCGAGCGGCTCGTTCCAGGGGTCGGACTCCAACGCGCGGTCGAGTTCGGACACACCGTCCGCCCCGAGGCCGAGCCGCAGTAGCCGCTCGGCCCAGGCCTCCAGCGCGAGCGCCCGGCCCTTGCGGAGGCGGTCGGCGATCGCGTCCCGCAGGTCGGTCTCGGGCAGGTCGGCCAGGGCTTCGGGACCGTTCCACAGGTCGAGCGCCCGGCGCAGCAGACCGGCCGCCGCCTCGTCGCCGGCCGGGGCGTCCTCCGCGGCGGCCTGCGCGACCAGCTGCTCGAAGAGCAGCGAGTCCACCGCGTGGGCCGGGCCGTCCAGCCGGTAGCCCGGCGGACGGGTCGACAGGACGAGGTCGGAGCCGGCGATCAGCTTGCGCAGCGCCGCGATGTGGCCCTGCAGGGCGGCCCGGGCCTGGGCCGGAGGCGTGTCCCCCCAGAGCAGTTCGAAGAACCGTCCGACCGGCACGGTGCGGCCGAGTTCGAGTGCCAGCAGGGCGAGCGTGGCACGCCGCTTGGCGGCGGCGGGCTCGACGGGGCGGCCGTCGGGGGTCCGCAGTTCCACCGGGCCCAGCAGCCGAACGAACACGGATTCTCCCAGGTGAGAGCGGGTGGACGAGGGGTTCCCGTCCGATGCGGGGCGCAGTCTAGCCACGGCGAATGTTCGGTTTGTGACCTTCGGTGGATGCCTTGGAGAAGGTGTGGATCGGGCCGCCCGGGGGGTTGACGTGAGCCCGTCCGCCGTCCCCGCGGCGGCGGGCGGGCGCCGATCCCCCGGTGGTCATGGACGGCGGCCGGGGCGGTGCGGTTGCGGCGCCGGCCGTGGCGGTGCGGCCGGACCGGCGTGTTCCGGGGGCGAACGAGGCTCCGGTGCCGGGCGGTCGGGCCCGCCGGGGCGGGGGCGGAGTGGCGGATGTGGCGGGTGGGTCGGGTGGGACCGCCGGGGAGCGGGAAGGCGGCGGACGGGACCAGGGTCCCGGGTCGGCCCGGCCGTCCGGTGCACCGCGCGTGCACGGAGGGTGCGGAGGAGTGCGCGATGGGGAGGGCCGGCCTGCCCGATCGGGAAGCCGGTGCGGAGGCCGTCGTGGCCGGTGGAACGGACTTCGGGGCCGTGTGCGGACGACCCGTCACGGCTGTTCAACGGTTGGATCGCGGCGAAGGGTTCACCGGCCGCCGCGGTGGCGGTCGGGGCGGGGTGCCCGTGAACCCGGGCCTCCGGATGCGCCGTGGACAGAAGTGGCGGGGCTGTGGCGGTTCCGCGGGCTTCGAACGCCGGAAGGGCGACCATGCTGCGAATGAACGGGCCGCTGCGGATCACCGTCCTCGACAAGGACGCCTATTACGACCAGCGCGTGGTGGTGCGCACCCCGTACGGCACCTTCGTGCTGGAGGGGCGGACCGGTGCCTCGCTGGACGTGCGGGCCGACGATTGGGAGATGGAGCTCCAGCACTGCGTGCCCGGTGTCGGCTGGCGGCCCAACGTCCGGGTGCTGCCGTATCCGTGGCAGACCTCGCGGAGCGGTCTGCGCAGCCGGATCGTGCGCAGCAAGGACTGCGACTGGCCCAACGGCGACCCCACCGAGCGCAACCTCATCCTGCGGCTGTCCGCGACGGTCGCCGAGCGCCCGGGCGAGGCGGCGTCCCCCACGGAAGGGCTGGGCCCGGCCACCCGCGACGGGATGCGGACCAGCGGCGGCGGGGCCGTCGGCGTGGTGGGAGGTCAGGCCCCGGCCGCGGCCCGGGCGACGGTGGCCGGGCAGGACGCGGCCGCCGTCCCGGCGGCTCCGGTGGCCGGCGTGCCCGCGTACACGGCGCGGACGGCGTACGCGGCGACGGCGGTTCCGGGGGTGCCCGCGCACGGCGGGGTGCCCGGGTACGGCGCGAGCACGGTTTCGGGCACGGTTTCGGGCACGGCGGCCGTCGCGGGGGAGGTACCGGCTGCCGGGGCCGGGCAGTACGGGGCCCTCGTCCCGGCGGTGCGCAGGGATTGCGGGAACGTCCAGCCGCAGGCGGCCAGGCTGTCGGTGGGCCGGGTGCTGCCGGCGGAGTCCGCGGCACCCGTCGCCGCCGCGCCCTCCCGTCCGGCGGTGACGGGCACCCCGCTGACCGCACCCGTGGCGACGGCCCCCGAGACCTGGGCGAGCGGGCGGTAAGGGGGAGCCGTCGGCCGGGTGCCGTGCGCGATGGCGGTCGCGGATTCGGCGGTGCCCCGTCGTGGTGGCGTGGTGGGCGGGCCGTTTGGGGTGCGCCGGTAGGGGGTGCCGCCGGTCGGATGCCGTGCGCGGGAGTGTGGGCGCGCGGCCGGTGGTTCTTCGGTCGGTCCGCGTGGTGTCGACCGAGACCGGTGTCCGCCGTGCCGGGTGGCGGCCGGGCACTGGGCACCGCCGTGGCGGACGCCCCGGTCCGCCCGTCCGGATCCCCGCTGCAGATCCGGACGGGCGGGGCTCAGGGGGCGGGGGTGTCGAGGTCGACGCCCGGGGTGAGGTGGAAGCGGGCGGGGGAGTCGGCCCGGGGGCGTTCGGCCGCGGGCATGGTGGCGCGGCGCTCGAGCCAGGCGCGGAGGCGGGTGAGGGCGTTGCGGTTGCGCTCGGAGGGGTCGCCGCCCGATTCGCGCAGCAGGACGCAGGCCGGCCGGGCGTCGTCGGCGGGCACCACGCCGACGACGGAGAACGCCGTGCCCGGCGGGAACACCGCCTGGGCCGGAGCGTCGCCGGAGTCGAACACCGAGGTGCGCCGGCCGGTGGCCGACCAGACGAGGAACTCCACCGAGCAGCCCGGGAGTTCGGATCCGGGCGCGGTCAGTCCGGTCAGCGGTGCCGGCTCGCGGAACTGCCGGCCGGTCGGGTAGTGGGCCAGCAGGGACTCCGGGTCCGGCCCCGGCCCGGCGCCGAGCAGGACGGCGCCGTGGTGGCTCGGCAGCCGGCGCAGGCCGGAGCCGAGGCAGTGCAGGAACGGCCGGAGCTCCGGGTCCCCCGACCGCGCGGCGGCCACCAGGGCGGCGCGGGTCGTGGGGATGCCGGTGTCGGTGTGGTGGAGCAGGACGGCGGCCAGGTCGGGTTTGAAGTCGTCCTGGGAGGTGGAGCGCAGTCCGGGGAGCCGGGTGGCGAGCTGCTCCAGCCGGCCGGTGCAGCGGTGGTAGTGCTCACCGAGCAGGGTGCGGACGGCGTCGCGTTCGGCGGGACTGGTCCCGGTCACCGGTGCTGGGCAGTCGTCGATGCCGAAGTGGCGGGCCGCCGTTCGGCGGGGCGGGGCGGCGGAAGCCTCGGCGTCCGGCGACTCCTCGGCCGGTTCGCCTGCCGGTTCGCCTGCCGGCTCGGCTGCGGCTTCGGCTACCGGTTCGGGCCCGGGCGCCGTCTCCTCCGGCGCGGCCGTCGGGGACGGCGCTTCGGTGTCGGGCTCGGCGGGCGCTCCAGCCGGTGGCTCGACCAGGGGGACCTCGGGGACCCGGAAGGCGAGGGGCGCGCCACCGGTGGTGGGCCTGGCCGACGGGGCGGCCGGGGCGGCCGGTTCGGCACCGGCAACGCCGGCACCGGCAACGCCGGCACCGGCAACGGCGGTACCGCCGACGGCAGGCGAGGAAGCGGCCGGTTCGCCCGCAGGCTCCGGGGCGCGGCGGGACGGCGCGGTGGCCCCGGCGGAGCTGCCGGTGGCGGGGGCGGCGGTCGCCCGGACCGGCGTCGGCAGGGGGACCGGCAACGGTTCCGGCTCGGGCACCGGGGGCACCTGGTGACGCGCCGGCAGTTCCGCCCCGGCCTCCGGCTCCGGAGCCGCGGGCACCCGGTGGGGAGGCGGGAGCTCGGCCCGCGCCTCGGGCAGGCCGGCCCGCCCGGGGCCGGCCGCTCCGAGGGCCGCCGGGGCCGCCGCGGCCGCCGGGACGGTCGGCGCCGTCGGAGCCGGGCGCGGCGCGGCGGTGGGGCGGCCGATGCCGATGCCGTACGACACCGGGGCCACGCTCCGAGGCCCGTTCAACGGCTGCTCCGCGCCGAGCCACTCCAGCTCGTGCATCCGCGCCACGAAGCGGGCGACGCGTTCGACGTCCGGTTCCAGCAGCCCGTGGACCAGCAGGCCGAACCCCTCGGCGGCGACCGACGGGAGCCGGTCGAGCAGGGCGCCGAGCTCCTCGAAGGCGTCGGCGGGCACCGGGCGGTCGCGCTCCCCGACGATCAGCAGCGGACGGGCCGCCTCCGGGCGCCGGAAGCGCGGGGTCAGGACGTGCGGGGGTTCGGGCCGCAGCCACAGCCCGGCGGGGACGGCCTCCAGCGCCCAGTGCGGGAAGGCCCGGAAGACGGCGGGCCCGTCGGTGTGCCAGTCGGCGCCGCCGTTGCGCCAGGCGGCGGGGGTGGTGGGGCTGCCGGGGGCGGTGGCCAGACGCAGCAGGAACGGCTCCCAGCCGGCCCGGCCGCCGGCGTCCAGGATCCGCGAGGTGGGGCCGCCGGGGCCGAGCACCGGCAGGCCGATCGCGGCCTGCACCGGCCGGGCCGTGCGGGCGGCCAGCGCGCCGGTGAGTGCGGCGAGTTGGTCGGGGGCCGCCCAGGGGGCGCTCACCAGCGGTCGGTCGGCGCCGAGCGGCAGGGCGAGCACGGCCTCGGTGAAGTCCGCGGGCAGCAGGACCGGCCGGCCCGGGGTGCCGATCAGGACCACGGCGTTGCCGGGCGGCGCGGCGGCCAGCCGGAGGTCGGGCAGCGGGGTGGTGGACGGGTCGCCCCGGTCGGTGAGCCAGAATCCGGCGGGCAGCCGCAGGACCCGTACGGCGTCGGCCCGGCCACCGGGGGCGGGCGTCGGCACGGGCGCGACCACCGGCGCGGGAGCGGGCACGGGAGGAGGGGCGGCCGCGGGCGCGGAGGCGCCGATCGTGTCGTTGATCCGGCGCGGTGCCTCACCCGGTTCGCAGCGCCACCAGGACGAGGCCTCGACCGCGCCCGCGGGGTCGGTGACCTTGAGGTTGCCGCCGGGCGTGATCTCCACCAGGCCGTCCGGCGCGACCACGGGCACCCCGGCCCGCTCGGCGACGACCTCGGCCGGCCGCCGCCCGTTGGGGGCGAGCGCGGCCAGGCCGGAGGCGGCGAGCACCAGGTGCGCGGCGCCCCGGGCGCGGGCGATCACGCCGAGGTCGGCCATCCGGTCGCGCAGGACCTTGGCCGAGTCGGGCGCGGCGGCGACCACCACGACGGCGTCCGGGACGGGCCGCAGCGCGCCGACCGCCGCGGACAGCTCGTCCTCGCGGGCGGTGGACGACGCGATCACGAAGTGCGGACCGACCGCGCGGAGCACCGACGGGCCCGGGACCGGGGCGGCGGCCCGCGCCGGGACGGGCAGGGCGGCCGGCGTCGGCGCGGGACCGGACGCCGGCGGTGGCGCGGGCGCGTCGGCGCCGCCCCCGGCGGGCC